>NZ_JBHWZS010000192.1:0-16436 GCF_042728155.1 Streptomyces sp. NPDC060209 | reverse complement strand
GTCGTAGGGGCGGCCGTCGGGCTGGTGGTGCAGGTAGTGGAACTCGCCGACCGCGGTGATCCCGGCGAGCGCCATCTCCGCGTACACGGCACGGGCCAGCGCGTGGTGAGCAGCCCGATGACGCCCTGGCCGAAGACGGCCACGTCCTCGCCGAGGTGGATGTCGGCGGCGAGGATCGCGTTGTACGCGATGGCGCCGACCCGGGCGAAGGCCCCGGCGAGCGGTTCGAGGCCGGCGGGCAGGGTGTGGCCGGCCATGCGCTCGGCGGGGACGATGCCCTCGCTGCGGTGGCCCCAGATGCCCCAGACCAGATCGCCCGTGACCGGCATCCCGGGCGTGCCGACGAGCTCGGGCGAGACCTCGGTGACCTCGCCCACCTCGGAGTAGCCCCAGCCGGCCACCGGGTACTCGATCCCGGCCGCCCCGTCGCGGAAGATCCGGGCCTCGGCGTCCCAGGTGCGCGTCAGGTACGGGTTCGTACCCCGGTAGGCGGTGAGTTCTGTTCCTGCCGAAATGCCGGAGTAGCGGGTGCGGACCCGCAGGTGCCCGGCGGGAAGCGGAGCGCTCTCGTGCTCGGCGACTTCGACCTGACGGGGGCCGGTGAACTGGACGACGCGTTCCACGGGGAGCTCCGGTAGCGCTTGGAGGGGTGTTGCTCGCTGACTTCCGTCGAAGATATCTCAGAGTTATGTCTTGTCAACAAGCAAAAGTGATGCTGAGATGCTCCAGGAAAGTGCGTAAGTGGCGTGAGGACACAGCATGGTGATGAAGACCCGACGGTCGAGGACGACCCTGTTCGGGCTCGCCGCGACCCTGGCGGCCGGCCTGCTGGCCGGCTGTTCCGGCAGCTCCGGCGCGGAGCGGCCCGACAACAGGATCACGGTGTGGTCGCAGGAGAACCTGCCGCCGCGGATGGCGGCGACCAGGAAGGTCATCAGCCGCTTCGAGAAGGAGAGCGGCGTCGAGGTCGATCTCGTCGGCGTGGACGAGGCCCAGCTGCCGCAGCTGATCATGTCCGCGGCGGCGGCCGGCAAGCTCCCCGACGTGATCGGGGCGGTCCCCATGGGCCAGGTCTGGCAGATGTACGGCAACGGCCTGCTCGACACCGAGGTCGCGGACCGCATCGTGAAGGACCTCCAGCCGGACACGTTCAACAGCAACGCGCTCGCGCTCACCTCCGACCGCGGGACCAGGCTCGGCGTCCCCTCCGACGCCTGGCTCCAGATCCTCGTCTACCGCAAGGACCTGTTCGCGAAGGCCGGGCTCGACGCACCGGACGACTACGCGAGCGCCCTGAAGGCCGCCGCGGCCCTCGACAAGGGCGGCCGGGACGGGATCTCGCTGGCGACCGACCCCTCGGACGTCTTCACCCAGCAGAGCTTCGAGGACCTCGCCCTGGCCAACGGCTGCCAGCTGGTCGACGAGGCGGGCGAGCCCGCCCTCGACTCCCCGGCCTGCCGTAACGCCTTCGCGGCGTACGACGAACTCGCCCGCGAGCACGGTGCGCCCGGCACCCAGAGCGTGGACACGACCCGCGCCACCTACTTCGCCGGGAAGTCGTCGATGATGGTCTGGTCGTCCTTCCTCCTGGACGAGCTGGCGGGCCTGCGGTCGGACGCGCTGCCCAGCTGCCCGGAGTGCAAGAAGGACCCGAAGTTCCTGGCCCGCAACACCGGTGTCGTCACCTCCTTGAAGGGCCCCGACGGCAAGGAACCCGCCCAGTTCGGCGAGATCACGTCATGGGCCGTCACCAGGACCGCCGAGACGGACGCCTCCAAGAAGTTCATCGAGTACATGATGGGCAAGGGGTACGCCGACTGGTTCGGCATGGCCCCCGAGGGCAAGATCCCGGTCCGCACCGGCACGGTGCAGAAGCCCGGCTCCTTCGAGCAGGCCTGGCGCGCCAGCGTCATGGGCGTCGACCACCGGGAGTCCATGCAGAAGGCCTATCCCTCCGCGCTCCTGGACCGGCTCGTCACCGGTGTCGGCGGCATGAAGCGATGGGGCCTGACCCAGGGGCAGGGCACTCTCGTCGGCGCCACGAACGGCGAACTCCCCGTCGCCAAGGCCATCGGGGCGATGACCAGCGGCCAGCTCTCCCCGGAGGAGGCCGCCCAGGAGGCCGACGACGAAGTGACCGCCCTCCAGAAGTCCCTCCAGTAGCCGCACGCCGCTCCCTCACGAGGTAACCGACCCATGAGCACAATCCAGAGCGGCGCGAAGAAGCGCCGCGTCCCACCGCAGAGTTCGAGCAGGCGGGAGAACCGCGCGGGCCTCGCCTTCGTGACCCCCACCTTCCTGGTGGTCCTGGTCGTGGTGATCCTGCCGATCCTGTGGACCGTCCTGCTCGCCTTCCAGAACGCCAAGCTGGTCGACATCCAGGAGAACGGCCTCTTCGGCCGCTGGACCCTGGACAACTTCTCCCAGGTCTTCGGATCCCCCGGCTTCTGGAGCAGTCTCGGCACCACGCTCCTCTACACCGTCGGCGCCACCGCCGGTTCCGTCGCCCTCGGGCTGATCGCCGCCCTCGCCCTGCGCAGGCCGTTCCGCGGCCGGGGCGTCCTGCGCGCCGCCATGCTCCTGCCGTACGTCGCCCCCGTCGTCGCGGTCTCCTTCGTCTGGGAGGTCGCACTCAGCCCGCAGTACGGCATCGTCAACGAATGGGGCCGCAAGCTCTTCGGGTGGGACGACCCCATCGCCTTCCTGTCCACCAGGTCATACGAAGTCGGCCTCTTCGGCGTCCACTTCGACATCCCGCTGGCGCTGCTCACCGTCATCGCCTTCGAGACCTGGCGCTACTTCCCCTTCGCCTTCCTGTTCATGCTGGCCCGGCTCCAGGCCGTACCCGCCGGTCTCGAGGAGGCCGCGGAGGTCGACGGCGCCACGCTGTCCCAGCGCTTCCGGCACATCCTGCTGCCTCAGCTGATGCCCGTCATCGCACTGCTGTCCGTACTGCGCTTCATCATGACGTTCAACAAGTTCGACGACATCTACCTGCTCACAGGCGGCGGTTCGGGGACGGACGTGGTGGCCGTCCGCGTCTACGACTTCCTCACCTCGCGCTTCGACGTCGGAGCCGCTTCCGCCCAGGCGCTCGTGCTCGCCGTCGTGCTCATGGCTCTCCTGGGCGTCTACTTCAAGTTCTTCGGCAAGAAGATGCAGGAGGAGTCGGCATGACCCCCACCCCGACCATGACCCACGAACGGGCGGAGCGCACCACCCGCCCGGTGTCCCCGCCGCAGCGCCCCCGGCCGCGGCTGACCCGCGCCCAGTTCGAGGACCGCTTCTTCGGGGTCCTGCGCTGGGTGGTGATCGCCTTCCTCGCGGCGATCACCATCGTGCCCTTCTACTACATGCTGATGCTGTCGGTGAAGCCCATCGACGCCCTGCTCCTCGACCCGGGCAACCTCTGGGTCTCGGCGAAGGACTTCACGCTCGACACGTACGAGAGCGTCCTCAAGTCCTCGGCGGAGGGTGGCCAGGGCTTCCTCGGCATGCTGCTCAACTCGGCGCTCGTCGCCGTCGCCACGGTCCTGCTCACACTGGCCGCCGCGGTACCGGGCGCGTACGCCGTCAGCCGGCTGAAGTTCTTCGGCAACCGTCAGGTCAGCGCGGTCTTCCTGGCCGTCTACCTCTTCCCCGCCACACTGCTGGCCGTGCCGCTCTTCGTCATGTTCGCGAAGATGGGGCTCTCCGGAAGCCTCGTCGGGCTCGCCATCGTCTACATCGCGCAGACCGTCCCCGTCTCGATCTACATGCTGAAGAACTACTTCGTCACCATCCCCTTCAGCATCGAGGAAGCGGCGGCGATCGACGGAGCGTCGCGACTGCAGACCGTACGCAAGATCATCCTGCCGCTCGCACTGCCGACCCTCATGGCCACCGGGCTGTACGTTTTCATGATCGCCTGGAACGAATTCCTGTTCGCCCTCCTCTTCCTGGCGGCCGACCCCGAGCGGTGGACGGTCTCCCTGGGGCTCCAGCAACTGGCCAACGGCATCGAGGTGTCCAAGACCGTGCTGATGGCCGGGTCGGTCGTCCTCACCATCCCTGTGGTACTCCTGTTCTTCTCCGCCGAACGGCTCCTCACCGAGGGCCTGACCAGCGGTGCGGACAAGGGCTGACGCCGGGAGCCGGGAGGGCCGGCGGGGAGAGAAGCGACAGCCCCTCGGGGCAGGCACGGACGCGACAGACAGGGCGAGGACGGCGGGGATGGCAGGAAACCAGGCCAGCGCGGGGCATCTGCTGCAACTCATCCGCAGCGGTGAGGCCACCACGCGCGGTGAGCTCCAGCAGGCGACCGGCCTGTCCCGCTCCACGGTGGGACACCGGCTCGACCAGCTCTTCGGAGCGGGCTGGCTGCGCGGGGCCACCGGCACCTCCACCGGCGGACGCCCCTCCGCACGGCTGGAGTTCGACCCGACGCATGCCGTGGTGCTCGTCGCGGACCTGGAGACCCGGCATGCCCGCGCCGCCGTGCTCGACCTGTCCGGAGCCGTCCTCGCCGAGCACACCGGTGCCCTGGTCATCGCCGACGGTCCCGACCGTGCCCTGGACCAACTGGCCCGCTGGTTCGGCCCGCTGCTCGCCGAGGCCGGCACGGGACCAGAACGGGTCTGCGGCGTCGGGCTCTCCGTACCGGGGCCGGTGGACTGGGAGTCGGCCCGGATCGTGCAGCCGCCGATCATGCCCGGCTGGGACCGCTTCCCCGTACGGGAACGGCTGCGCGAGGCCTGGGCCGAGCACGTCGGTCCGATGCCGGCGGCCGGATCCCTGCCCGTGTTCGTCGACAACGACGCCAATCTGATGGCCCTGGCGGAGCAGCGGGCCGGTCACCCGGACTGCAGTGCCTTCGTCCTGGTCAAGGCGTCCACCGGGATCGGCGCGGGCGTCGTCGTCGGAGGCGAGATCTACCGGGGCATCGACGGCGGGGCGGGCGACATCGGCCACATCCGCCTGCACGACCGCCCTGACGCGCTGTGCATGTGCGGTTCCTACGGTTGTCTCGCGGCCGTCGCCAGCGGCCGGTCCATCGCCGGACAGCTGACCGCGGCCGGTGTGCCCACCGCGTCGGGTTCCGATGTGCGCGAGCACCTCGCCGCGGGGCAGCCGGATGCCGTCAGGCTCGCCCGTGAGGCGGGGCAGCGCGTCGGCGAGGTCCTGGTCACGGTCGTCACCCTGCTCAACCCCGGAGTGCTGATGCTGAGCGGGGATCTGGCGGGCACCCCGTTCCTCACAGGGGTCCGTGAACTCATCTACCAGCGCGCCATGCCACGCACCACGGCACACCTCCAGGTCGTCACCTCCGAACTGGGAGACCGCGCGGCCCTGGTCGGAGCCGCCCGCATGGTCATCGACCACCTCTACGCCCCCGATCGCGCCGACGCCCGCCTCGCGGCCGCGGCCCGTACCGGCGAAGGCGCCTGAGCGAACCGCACCCACAGCAGAACGACGGAGAGCACCATGTCCACCGCCCCTCCCGCAGACAACTGGCCCTACGAACCGGTCCGTGTCGGCCTCGTGGGCGCCGGCCCCTGGGCCCGCGCCATGCACGCCCGCATGCTGGCCGCAGGGCCGGAGACGGCGCTGGCGGCGGTCTGGGCGCGCCGTCCTGAGGCCGCGGCCGAGGTCGCCGAACCCTACGGGGCCCCGGTGGCCGCCTCCTTCGAGGAACTCCTCGACCGGTGCGAGGCGGTCGCGTTCGCCGTGCCGCCCGCCGTCCAGGCAGTCCTCGCGCCGCGTGCGGCGGCCGCGGGCCGCGCGCTCCTGCTGGAGAAGCCGCTCGGCGCCGACCTCGACGCGGCGCGTGCCGTGGCGGACGCCGTCGGCGAACACGGGGTGATCTCCCAGCTCGTCCTCACGAAGCGGTACCACCCGGCCACCCGCGCCTTCCTCGCGGAGGCGGCCACCCGCGAGGTGACGGGAGCACGCTCCTGCTATCTGCACGGGGCTTTCCTCGGCGGGGAGTTCGCCACCTCCTGGCGGCTGGAACACGGCGCGCTGCTCGACCTCGGCCCCCACCTCCTGGACCTCCTCGACAGCGCGGTCGCACCCATCGTCTCCGTACGGGCCACGGGGGATCCGCGCCGGTGGATCGAGCTGACCTGCGAGCACGAGAACGGTGCGGTCAGCCAGGCGTCCCTCTCGGGCAGCGTGCAGCTGCCGCGGGCCAGGACCCGGGTGGAACTGTTCGGACCCGGGGAGGAGTTGGTCTACGACACGGCCGGCATCGATCACGAGGAGTGCTGGCCCGTCCTCCGCCGTGAGTTCGCCACCGCCGTAAGGACCGGCAAGGGGACCGGCATCGACGCGGCGCACGGCCTGCACATACAGAATCTGCTCGACCGGGCCGTGCGTACGGCCGCCTGAACCCCGCAGGGCCGGAGCCGCTCACGGCTGCGGCGTCCGGCTCGGCTCACGCGCGGCCCTTGCCGCACAGGGCGGCGTCCACCGCGCCCTGGAGATGGCCCAGGCTCTCGCCCTCCGCCGCCCAGGTCGTGGTGTAGACGGTCACGGTGCCCCGCCCGCCCGTGGCCCGGCCGCCGCCCACCGAGTCGCCGGGCAGATCGCCGCCGTGGCCCCAGTAGGCTCCGCCGCAGCTGAGGGGGATCGAGGCGACGCCGTAGCCGTAGCGGCTGCCCGAGGGGTAGACGTCCCGGCCGCCGACGTCGGTGGTGTCCTGGGTCATCAGGTGCAGCGCCCAGCCGGGCAGGAGCCGGCCGCCGAACAGGCCGTTCCAGAAGGCGTTGAGGTCCTCGGGCGTGGAGACGAGCCCGCCGGACGCCCCGAACTCGTAACCGGGAAGATCGGTCACGTCCACGACCCCTGCTTCCGGAAGCGCGGGGTGCACGCCGTAGTTGCGGGCGTGCGGTCCGCGCAGGGTCAGCTCGCCGGGCGCGGGCCAGTAGGTGTCGTCCAGGTGCAGGGGACGCAGAATCGTGCGCTCGACGTAGGTGCGGAAGCCGACTCCCGACGCCCTGTCGATCACCATGCCGAGGACCAGGTAGTTGGTGTTGGAGTAGCCCCAGCCGTCCCCGGGCTCGAAGTCTGGCTCCGTGCCGAGCGAGAGGGCGAGATAGTCCTCCGGCGTGCCCGCCTCGGACCAGTCGACCAGTGCCGAGAACTCCGGCAGCCCGCTGGTCTGCTTCAGCAACTGCCGTACGGTGACAGCGTGTCCGGCGAGCTGGGGCACATACTTCCCGGCGCGGTCGTCGAGACGGATCCGTCCGTCCGCCACCAGGCGCATGACGGCTGTCGCTGTGAACGCCTTGGTGTTGCTCGCCAGCCGGAACCGCCCGCGCTCCTGCGGCATGTGACGGCCCGACACCAGGTCCGCGACCCCCGCCGTACGGGTCGCCCTGCCGTCGTACGCGAGGGCGCCGGGCACGCCGTCCCGGCCCACGAGCAGATCCAGCTGCCGCTGCACCGGGTCCGACGGGCGGGCCGCCGCCACGGGAGCGAGTGCCCCGGTCAGCGTGGCGGCGAGCAGGACTGCGGCGGCGAGGCGCTTGCGGTGCATGGGACTTCCCCCTGAGTCATGGCCCGGATCTCACGGACCGATCGGTTGCTCACCGACGACCCTGCCAGTGGCCCTGCGCGAGATCAGTGCGTCCCGCCCCCGGATCGGAGGTGTGCTCACCCCCCTTGGCGGACTGCCCGTCGTGTGCCTCAGGCCGGTTCCGAGGTGTCCCTGACGGGTGAGTCCTCGATGCGGGAGCCAGGCGCTCCGCGGCCGGGCGCGGCCGGGTTGTGCGCGTGCTGCGGCGGTGCCTCGTCGTCGCCGGCTCCCACGCCCGCCGCCGGGGTGCGAAGAACCAGCAGGGCGACGTCGTCGCCGCTGGGGTCGATGCGTTCCAGGAGTTCGTCGAGGAAGTCCTCGAGGCCACGGCCGACCAGGTCGGAGGCATGCCGGCGCAGCATGGCGAGACCGGCTTCGATGTCACGGCTGCGGCTCTCGACGAGCCCGTCGGTGTAGAGAAGGAGAGTCGAGCGGGGCGGGAGTTCCGTGCGGGCGTCCGGCCACCCCAGCCCCAGGTGCAGGGCCGAGCTGAGACCGAGGAGAGGGCCGTGACCGGCTTCGAGGAAGCGGGTGTCGCCGTCGGCGGTGATCAGAAGGGGCGGCGGGTGGCCGGCGTTGACCCAGTGGAGCTCCCAGGGTCCGCCCTCCTCGCCCTCGATGCGCGCGAAGACGCACGTGGCCATGGGGGCGTCGCTCGTGTGGGTCATGGCCTCGTCCAGACGGCGGATGATCAGGCTGGGGGGCTCCGTCCGGTCCCAGGCCAGGGCGCGCAGCATGTTGCGGACCTCGGCCATGTGAGCGGCGGCCTTGAGGTCGTGGCCGACGACGTCCCCGATGACCATCGTCAGGACGCCGTCGCCGAGGAGGAAGGAGTCGTACCAGTCCCCACCGATCTCGGCGGCGCTCTCGGCGGGCCGGTAGCGGGCCGCCATCGTGAGGTGGTCGACCTGGGGCAGTGGGGTGAGGAGCTGGCGCTGCATGGTCTCGGCGACGTGACGCTGCTGCTCGAACAGTTCGGCGGCTTCCATGACGAGGCCGGCGCGGCGCCCGATGTCGGAGAGCACGAAGACCTCGGCCTCCGTGTAGGAGGAGTCGGGGGCGATGCGAGCCACGGTCAGCGCGCCGAAGACCCTCCGCCGGGTGTGCAGGGGCACCACGACGGCGCAGGTGCCTCCCAACCGGTCGAACAGGTCCCGGTGGGCGCTCGCGAGAGGGCTGTCCGGCTCGTCCATGAGGGTGTCCGCGTCCAGGACGACGGGCTCGGCGCTCCGCAGTGTCTGGATCGCTGCCGATCGGGTGGATTCGGGCAACGAGGGCAACGGGCCCGTTAGCGCGTCCGCCACCCGCTGGTCGCCGGAGGTACGGACGACGACGCGCTGCATCTCGCCCGTCTGCTCCGCCGCACGCAGGTCGATCGCCGCCCAGTCACCCATGTCGGGTATGAGCAGCCCGGCCAGTTTCTTCAGCATCTCCGGGGTGTCCGTGGCGGAGATGAGGACCGTCGAGACCTCCGCCACCATCGTCAGCCGGGCGGTGAGCCCCTCCAGGGCCGCGAGGTAGGCCGCGGTCTGCTCGGCGGCGTCACGGTGCAGACTGAAATCGTGGAAGACGACCACCGCGCCTTCCGAACGCCCCTCGTGCCGCAGCGGTGTGGCCGCCCAGATGACCGGCACCAGGCTGCCGTCACCGCGAAGGAAGAGTTCGTCGGTCCCCTCGGTCGGCCGTTCGCTGTCCAGCACGGTCAGCAGACTGCACTCGCTCCGCGGGACGGTGCCGCCGTCCCGTCGGCGGTGCAGCAGATCGTGCATGTCGTGACCGAGCATCTGCTCCTGCGGGCGGCCGAGGAGCTGCGCCGCACGTGGATTGCACGCGGTGAGCAGACCGGTGGTGTCGGTGACGAACACCCCCGCCCCCAGGCTGTCGAACACGGTGCGCATGAAGCCGATCTCCAGCAGCCCGTCCGTGGACCTCATCGATCGGCCCTCGGCGTCATCGGGCAGACCTCTCCGCCCGGACTCGCCGTCATCACGTCTCCCGGACCGCCCGGCGGCGGCAGCCGCACGGGCGGCACCCGGTCCGCCGCCGGAAACGCGGTCTGGGAGGTCATGCGCTCATGCCTTCCGCTTCGTGATCGGTAGCCGGGCCCCCTGCGCCCGGCGAAGGGGCCGGAGGGCACCCGCAGCACCACAGCATCTGTTCATCATTCATCCGGGACGCCCGTTTCGCCGCTCGGGGGAGGCGGGCCGCCGTCGGGTTCGGTCGCCCGGTGGGCTCAGTCGCCCGGCGGGATCTTCCTCGCCAGGCCGTCGCGGACCATGCCGACAGCCCTGCCGAGCACCGTGACCGCGTCCTCCCCGGAGTCGGGCCGCCAGCACGCGACGGCCGCCTGCTGGGCCGCGAAGGCGACGGCCGCCGTGGTGCGTACGTAGAGATCGGTCTCCGGGAGCCCGGTGCGTGACGCCACCGCCGAGATGACCGCGTCCTCGACCGCACGGTTGGTCTGCGCGATGCGCGGGAGCAGTTCCGGGCGTTCGCGCAGGAGGGCCGCGCGTCCCAGGAGGATCCCGCCGGTGGTCAGCTCGCCCAGGCGCTCGGCGAGGACGGCGTGGACGGCCTCCAGCGGGGTCTCGTGCGCGGGACGCTCGGTGATCCGCCGCCGGATCAGGGCGGGGGCGCCCTCCTCGAGGACGAACACCGCTTCTTCCTTGGTCGCGAAGTAGTTGAAGAAGGTGCGCGGGGACACGCCGGCGTCCGCGCAGATGTCCTCCACGGTGATCGCCTCAGGACCGTGCTCCCGGAAGAGGGCCACTGCCGAACTCTGCAGAGCCTTCCTGGTCGCCCTCTTCTTACGCTCACGCAAGCCTTCTCCGGGGGTGGTCGTCACTGTGAGCCTCCTTGTTTGCAGTGCTGCAATAATGCAGTACTGCATTATTTATTGCCGGACCGAGGAGTCTCCCCGTGGCAGAACAGACCCAGCGCCCCCGGGGGGTGCCGACAGCCAGGACCGTGGCTGAGGCCCTGTGGTTTCCGGCGGCTCTGTTCCTCGGCTTCCTGTTCTGCTTCGCCCCGGCCCTCCACGCGCCGCAGCCCCACCATGTGAAGGTCGCGGTCGCCGCCCCCGGTGTCGAGGACGACCTGCTCCGGCACCATCCGGGCGGCTTCGACGTCACGGTGGTGGCCGACGACCGGGCGGCGCGACAGGCGGTGCTGGACCGGGACGTGGCGGCGGCCTACACCTCCCACGGCCGGGAAGCCGTGCTGTACGTGGCCCAGGCCAACGGGGCGTCATTCGGCCAGACCCTTCGCGACGTGTTCGGCGACGTCGCCGGACGAGGTGGCCGCCGGCTCACGGTCAGGGACTTGGCGCACACCGTGAGCAAGGATCTGCTCGGCTCGACCCTGCTCTACTTCGGCATCGCCTGGAGCGTCCCCGCCTACATCCTGGCGACCACCCTGCTGCGCGCCGTCACCTTCAGCCGGCGCAGGAAGCTCCTGACGATCGCGGGCACCGCCGCGCTGTTCAGCGTCGTGGGGTGGGTGGCCGGAGCGGCGCTGGGCTACCTGCCCGCCGATCCCGCCGCGATGGGCGTGGCCTTTCTGCTCACCACCGCCGTGAGCACCTTCGCCTCCGGCATCGCCCCGTTCACCCGGCAGTTCTTCCCGGCGGTCGGCATGGGCCTGTTCATCGTGCTGTCCATCCCCACCAGCGGCGGGGTCGTGGCGGCGGGGATGCTGCCGGAGCCCTTCCAGCACGTGCACGCGGTGATGCCCCTCGCCAACGCGGTCGACGCGCTGCGCGGCGTCCTCTACTTCGACGGCGCGGGCGTGCTCAAGCCCGTTCTGGTGCTGTGCGCCTGGATCGCCGGCGGCGTCGCCCTGATGGGTCTCGACGCCTGGCTCCGGAACCGGGGGGCCTCGGGGGAGTACGCCGACGAAGGCCAGGAGGAACCGTCGGAGCCGCCCGTCGAGGACCCCGCACTGGAAACACCCGTGCCCACCGCGCTGCCGGTCCACCGGCACCACTTCGGCGAGCCGGTCCCCATGATCGAGGGCACGGTCCACGACTCCGCGTCGCGTCCCGTCCGGGGCGCCGCGGTGATCATCATGGACACGGCCGGCCGGCAACTGGTCCGCACCAGGACCGACGCACGGGGTGAGTACGCCGCTACCGGGCTCCCCGAGGGCTACCTCACCGTCGTCGCGGCCTCGCCGAACGGGAGTCCGCAGGCCCGGCAGAAGCTCATGCGGCTCGGCGAGGTCGTCCGCGCCGACTTCGCCCTGCACAGCAAGGTGCACAGCGAGGAAGGGGACGGACGGCCCGCGCACCGGGCGTGAAACGCCCGTACCGGCCGGGCGCGGCATCTGCGCGGCCCAGCCGGTACGACGCCGGCGTCACCTCTCCAGCACGAGCGCCGAGCCCTGGCCCACGCCGATGCACAGCGTCGCCACGCCGACCCCGGAGCCGGCGGCCTTGAGCTGGTGGGCGATGGATCCCGCGAGGCGGGCCCCCGAGGCGCCGAGGGGGTGGCCGATCGCGATCGCTCCACCGCGCGGATTGAGCACGGACGGGTCGAGGCCGGGCCACTCGGCCACGCAGCCCAGCACCTGGGCGGCGAAAGCCTCGTTGAGTTCGAGGGCCGTGAGGTCGGCGAAGTTCCTGCCTGCCCGGTCCAGCGCCCTGTTCACGGCCTCGACGGGGGCGAGCCCGAAGTAGTGCGGCTCGTTGGCGGACACGGCGGAGGCCGTGATCCGGGCCAGCGGCTCACGGCCGGTGGCCCGCAGGCCCTCCTCGTCGGCCAGCAGCAGGGCCGCCGCACCGTCGTTGAGCGGGGAGGAGTTGCCCGCGGTGACGGTGCCGCCGTCCGTACGGAATGACGGACTCAGCTTGGCCATGGCCTCCAGCGACGCGTCGTCCCTGATGCACTCGTCCCTGTCCACCACGAGCGGGTCGCCCTTGCGGCGCGGGATCGTCAGTGGTGCGATCTCTCCGTCGAACAGCCCCGCTGCCCGGGCGGCCGACGCCTTCCGGTGCGAGGCGAGAGCGAACTCGTCCTGCTGTTCACGGCTGATGGAGTGCTTCTCCGCGATCAGTTCGGCGCTCTCGCCGAGCGGCACCGTCCACCGGGGATCCATCCGGGGGTTGACCATGCGCCAGCCCAGGGTGGTCGAGTACATCTCGGTGTGCCCGGCCGGGAAGGCGCGGTCGCTCTTGGGCAGGACGTAAGGGGCGCGGGTCATCGACTCGACCCCGCCGGCGACGACGAGCGAGTGGTCCCCCAGCGCCACGGCGCGTGCCGCGTGCACGACGGCTTCGAGGCCCGAGGCGCAGAGCCGGTTGACGGTCACGCCGGGAACGGAGACCGGCAGGCCCGCGAGGAGCGCGGCCATCCTGCCGACGTTGCGGTTCTCCTCGCCCGCGCCGTTGGCGTTTCCGAGCACCACGTCACCGATGCGGGAGGGGTCGAGCTGCGGGGTGCGGTCGAGCAGCGCGCGGATGGTGTGGGCGGCCAGGTCGTCGGGCCGTACCTGCGCGAGCGCCCCGTTGTACCTGCCGATCGGGGTGCGGACTGCGTCGACGATGTACACGTCGCGGGGGCGGAAGCTCATGACGTGACCCTTTCGGCCGTACGGACCGGAGCGGCGGTCCTCTCCAGGACCTCGGCGGTGCTCACCCCGGGGGCGGTCTCCACCAGGACCAGACCGTCGTCGGTCACGTCGAGCACGGCGAGATCCGTGATGACGCGGTGGACGCACGCCTTGCCTGTCAGCGGCAGGGTGCACTCCTCGACGATCTTCGGGCTGCCGTCCTTGGCGGTGTGCGTCATGGTCACGATGACGCGGCGGGCCCCGTGCACGAGGTCCATGGCCCCGCCGATGCCGGTCACCATCTTCCCCGGCACCGCCCAGTTGGCGAGGTCGCCCCGGGCCGAGACCTCCATGGCACCCAGCACGGCGGCGTCGATGTGACCGCCGCGGATCATGCCGAAGGAGAGTGCCGAGTCGAAAAACGAGGCGCCCGGCCGGACGGTGACCGTCTCCTTGCCCGCGTTGATGAGATCGGGGTCGACGTCCTCGTCGTACGGGAAGGCGCCGGTGCCCAGGATGCCGTTCTCGGACTCCAGGACGACGTGCACGCCCTCGGGCAGGTGGTTCGGGATCAGCGTCGGCAGCCCGATGCCGAGGTTCACGTACTCGCCGTCGCGCAGTTCGGCGGCCGCCCTGGCGGCCATCTCGTTCCGGTTCCAGGCCATCAGTCCCGTGCCTCCCGCTCAGTGATCGTCCGCTTCTCGACCTTCTTGTCCACGGCCTGCTCGGGGGTCAGTGCGACCACCCGCTGTACGAAGATGCCCGGCAGGTGCACGTGGTCCGGGTCGATCTCGCCCGGCTCGACCAGCTCCTCGACCTCCGCGACGGTGATGCGGCCGGCCATGGCGGCGAGCGGATTGAAGTTGCGCGCGGACCTGTTGAAGACCAGGTTGCCGTGCCGGTCGCCCTTCGCCGCCCTGACGAGGGCGAAGTCGGTGCGGATGCTGTGCTCCAGGACGTACTCGGTGCCGTCGAAGTCGCGTACTTCCCTGGCGGGGGAGGCCACGGCCACCCCGCCCTCGCCGTCGTACCGCCAGGGGAGTCCGCCGTCGGCGACCTGTGTTCCCACGCCTGCGGGGGTGTAGAACGCGGGTATCCCCGCCCCGCCGGCCCGGAGCCGCTCGGCAAGGGTGCCCTGCGGGATGAGTTCGAGCTCCAGCTCACCACCGAGGTACTGCCGAGCGAACTCCTTGTTCCCGCCGATGTACGAGCCGGTCACCCGGCTGATCCGGCCGGCGGAGAGCAGGACCGCGAGACCCGAGTCCATCGCTCCGCAGTTGTTGGATACGACGCCGAGTCCGCTGACGCCGCTCGCGTACAGCGCATCGATCAACACGTTCGGCACACCGCTGAGACCGAAGCCCCCCACCGCCACCGAGGCGCCGTCCGGCACGTCGGCGACGGCCAGCGCCGCTGACGCGACCACCTTGTCCATGGAACCGTCCATCCATTAGTGTTCGCATAGTGAAGTTTCCTTCACTATGATGCCAAGAGTCTGCCGCCCGGATCGGAGCCCTGTCAACGGCCTCGGGTGCGGCCGGACGCATCCGGACATCGCCCCCCGGACGGCCGGATGCCGCCCACCGCCGTACCGTGTCTCTCCGGCACGGACGAACCCGACGGAGAAACAGATGTCACCGACCCGGACCGCCCAGCCCGGCACGCAGGTGCCCGCGGAGGCCGTCGCCCCGCTCATGCGGGGCATCGCCGTCCTGCGCCGGCTGACCGACGCGGACGGCTCCCTCAGCCTCAGCGACCTCGAACGCGCCACCGGCCTGGCCCGCTCGACCGTCGACCGGGTAACGCTCACGCTCGCCCGCACGGGATACGTGCGCATCGACGGCAGGGTCGTCACCCTCGCGCCGCGCCTGATGGAGCTGGGCAACGCCTACCTGTCCTCGATCCGCATCCCGGGCCTGCTCGGCGACGAGGTGGACGCCCTGGCCGACGAACTCGACGAGTCCGTGTCGCTCGCGGTGCCCGATCGCGGGGACATCCGCTTCGTGCACCAGGCCACCCGGCGCCGCGCGATGTCCCTGAGCTTCCGCATCGGCGACCTGCTGCCCGCCGAACGCACCGCCCCGGGTGCGCTCTTCGCCACCTGCTGGGGAACCGAGGAGTGGCAGGCCTGGAGGGAGAGGCGGCTCTCCGATCCGGCGGGATCCGGCTTCCCGTCCCTGCCGCCGCGCCCGTGCCCCGCGGACGACCTCTTCCAGGAACGGGTGGACACGGCGCGTGCCGACGGCTGGGCGCTGGACGACCAGCTGATCGAACCCGGCCTCCTCGCCCTCGCCGTACCCGTGCGGGATCCCGCCGGAGGCATCGCGTGCGTGCTCAGCGTGGTCAGCCACACCAGCAGGTACACCGCGCAGGGGCTCCGCGACGGCCTGCTGCCCCGGCTGCGCGATGCCGCCGCGTCGATGGAGCGCCGACTGCGCGACGCACCCCCCGAGGGAACCGTGCCGGCCCCCGGGGCCCTCGCCTCGTGGACCGCGGCCTCGAAGCAGGAACTGGGCCGGGAGTTCGTCGAATCCCTCGCCCGCGGCCTGACCGTCATCACCGCCTTCGGTGACGGCGGCGCCGCCCTGACGCTCAGTGCCGTCGCGCGCGCGACAGGTCTCTCACGCGCCTCCGCACGCCGGGCCCTGATCACCCTGGAACACCTCGGCTACGTCACGGTGGACGACCGTGAACACCGGCTGACGCCACGCGTCCTCGCACTCGGCTACCCACCGCTCTCCCGCACCACCCTGTCGCGGATCGCCGAGCCGCACCTCGCCGCACTGGCAGGGCGGATCCAGGATTCCGCGTCCCTCGCCGTCCTCGTCGACGACTCCGTGCAGTACGTCGCGCGGGCCGCCACCCATCGCATCATGAGGGTCGACATCACCGTCGGCACCCGCTTCCCCGCCTACGCGACCTCGTTGGGCCGCGTCCTGCTGGCCGACCTGCCCGCCGCCGGACTCGGATCCCTCCTCGACCACGCGGAGTTGCGCCCACTGGCCCCCCACACCCTCACCCGCCGTGCCGAACTCGAAGCCGTTCTGGAAGGTGTGCGCGCCGAGGGGTACGCCCTGGTCGACGAGGAGCTCGAAGCCGGCCTGCGCTCCATCGCCGTACCCGTGCGCGACCGGGCAGGCACCGCGGTCGCGGCCATCAACGTCGCCATGCACAGCAGCAGCCGGACGATCGAGGAATGTCTGGAGCAGGTGCTGCCCCAACTCCGGCTCACCGCGGGGAGTATCGAGTCCGAACTGCACACGGCTGCCCGCTTCACCCACGTCGCGGTGATGTGAGCCTGATCGGTAACCGGTGCGGGCCGGGCCGAAGA
>NZ_JBHWZS010000191.1:0-16469 GCF_042728155.1 Streptomyces sp. NPDC060209 | reverse complement strand
CCTTCGAGGCGACGGTGACACGGCTGCGGCAGCACGACTGGGAGATCGTCTCCAGCCATGCCGAGCAGGACGTCACCTACCGCACCCTCGCCAAGCGCGGCTGGAAGCTGTACGCCCGGTACTACGCCGCGGAGAGCGCCGGGTGGACCGTGTCCCTCAACGCGGTCGAGGACAGCTGCCGGCTGCCCGGGAAGATCAAGGGCGGCTACGAGGACCCGGTCTGACAGCCGGAGTCGGCGATCACGAAGTGGCCCGCCGGGGACTCCCGGAGGGTGTGGGTGACGAACGTGTTGTACAGCCCCATGTCCTGCTCCGAGCCGTTCGCGTACGCGTGGCCGCCCGAGGTGTGCGCCCGGCCGGCCGTCACATGCGCGTAGTTCGTCGCCGTGAAGCACCGGGCCGGGGCCGCGCCGCCCGACGTGGTCGCGGTGACGGCGGACGAGCCCGCCCCGGCGGCTCCCGAGGAGTCGGCCGCGGTCACCGAGTAGCGGTAGGAGGTGCCGGCGGTCAGGCCGGTGTCCGTGAAGGACACCGAGGCGGTCGTGGTCACCTTCGCGCCGTCGCGGTACACCGCGTAGGAGGCCGCGCCGTCGACCGCGTTCCAGGCCAGTGAGGCGCTGCTGTCCGTGACCCCGGTGACCTTCAGGCCGGCGGGTGCGGGCAGCCCGTCCCCACCGCCCGGTGTGTTCCCGTCGAGTCCCCAGAACACGCCCGTGTGGTACGCCGAGCAGATGGTGTTCAGGAAGTACGCGGCCGTCGACCCGCACTGCTCCGCGCCCGACCCCGGGCTCACCGGCAGACCGTGTCCCATGCCGGACACCGAGAACGTCTCCACGGCCGGCTGCCCGGACGGGTCGTCGTAGACGCTCCGGGTGGTGTTGCCGGGCAGGCTCTGGGTGCTGGACGGGGTCTGGCCGATGCCCCAGACGTCGGTCCACTGGTCGCGCAGCGCCGTGGCGTTGGCCGGGTAGACCGTGTAGTCCGAGGTGCCCTGCCAGATGGCGACCCGCGGCCAGGGGCCGGTCCAGCCCGGGTAGGAGCCGCGGACCTTGTCGCCCCACTGGGCGGGGGAGAGCTTCTGCGGGCCCGTCTGGCAGCCGGACGCGGCGGCCTGGCTGGTGGCGCACTGCGCGGGAAGCCCGGAGGCCACCGACCCGCCCGCGAAGACGTCCGGGTAGGCGGCCAGCAGGTCGGCGGTCATCCCGCCGCCCGCCGACAGCCCGGTGACGTACACCCGGCGGCCGTCGGAGCCGTACGTCTGCTTCGCGTACTCGACCATCTGCACGATGGACGCGGCCTCGCCGCGGCCCCGCGTGCTCTCGGCCTGGTCGAACCAGCCGAAGCAGGACAGCGCGTTGTTCGCCGAGGTGGTCTGGGGGAAGACGACGTCGAAGCCCCACAGATCGGCGTACTTGGTCCAGCCCGAGTTGGTGTAGTAGGCGGTGGCCGTCTGGGTGCAGCCGTGCAGGGCGACCACCAGGGGTGCGCCCGCCGGCACGCTGTCGGGGGTGTAGGCGAACATCTGGAGATTGCCGGGGTTCGAGCCGAAGCCGGTGACCTGCTGAAGCCCGGCGGCCGCCGGAGCCGCGGGTGCGGCGACGGCGGGGGCCGGATGCGCGGCGAGCAGGGCGAGCAAGCCACAGACGGCTATGGAGGCGACGCGGCGGAGCAGGCGTCGCAGGATCGGTGGGCGCACGGTGGGGCCTCCTCGTCGGACGTGCGGACTGCTGCCGGAACCTACGAGCCGGGGGACGGGCCGCCCATGTGGCAGGCGGACATCCGCCGCCCACCGCTGTGTGCGGCGCTCCTCTTGCGCCCGCTCCCGGCCCGCCGGGGCACGCCAGGCCCGCCGTCCCGCACCATGTACGCCGCCACCATGCGGCCGCACCGGGGTGTGTGCACCGACCCCGTGTGATGCGGGCGGCGACGTCCTTACGGTGACGCCCATGCAGACTTCCCGGACCCCTCAGCACGACCCCCCCTCCCTCGCCGGACGTACCGCCCTGGTCACCGGGGCCGCGAGCGGCATCGGACTGGCCTGTGCGGAGGCACTCGCCGCCGCGGGAGCCCATGTGCACGTGGTGGACAAGGCGGGCGACGCCGCCAAGAGCCTGGCGACACGCATCGGTGGAACGGCCTGGGTGGCCGACCTCTCCGTGGCCGAGGCGGTGGACGGGCTGCCCGCCGACGCGGACATCGTGGTCAACAACGCGGGGCTGCAGCATGTGGCGCCCGTGCACGAATTCCCGCCGGACCGCTTCGCGCTGATCCACCGCGTCATGGTGGAAGCCCCGTTCCGCATCTTGCGCCGCACGCTCCCCGGCATGTACGAACGCGGCTGGGGCCGCGTCGTCAACATCTCGTCCGTGCACGGGTTGCGGGCAAGTCCCTACAAGTCGGCCTATGTCTCGGCCAAGCACGCACTGGAGGGGCTCAGCAAAGTGGTCGCACTCGAAGCGGCGCCGCACGGAGTGACGAGCAACTGCGTCAGCCCCGGCTACGTCCGCACGCCCCTGGTCGAGGACCAGATCGCGGACCAGGCCCGCAGCCACGGCATCTCCGAACAGGAGGTGGTGGGCCGGGTGCTGCTGGAACGCAGCGCCCTCAAGTCGCTGATCGAGCCCGGTGACGTGGCCGGTGCCGTCCTGTGGCTGTGCGGGCCGGGCACGTCGCACATCACCGGAAGCTCCCTCACGATGGACGGCGGCTGGACCGCCAACTGACCACCGACCACCTCTGGAAGCCGGAAGAACGATGGCCGCCCATGTCTGAACCGTCCCCCTCCGCCGCACCCCTCCTGGCACGTCTCCTCGACCTGCTGGCCGACGACGCCCCCGCCGAGGCTCTGGGCGCCGTCACCTCGGAGGCCAGGGCCGCGGGTGTGCCCGCGGCCGAACTGGCCGAGGTGGAGAGGGCGGCCGCCACCGCCCTGCGCATCAGGGGCGCCCTGCGCCAGCACCGGCGCAGGGAACTCCAGCTCACCGCCCTCTTCGACACGGCGGGCGACCTGGCGGCCTCCCGGGACCTGGACGACGTGCTCAAGGCGATCGTGCGGCGGGCCAGGATGCTGCTGGGCACCGACACCGCCTATCTCACGCTCCCCGACGAGGAGGCCGGGGACACTTACATGCGGGTGACCGACGGGTCGGTGTCCGTCCTGTTCCAGCGGCTCCGGCTCGAACTGGGCGAGGGGCTCGGCGGACTGGTGGCGCAGACCGCGAGCCCGTACGCGACTCCCGACTACCGCACCGACGAGCGCTTCCACCACACCCGCAACATCAACGCCGGTGTGCTGGACGAAGGGCTGGTGGCGATCCTGGGCGTGCCCCTGCTGCTCGGCTCCAGCCGGGGCGGCACGGGCAAGGTCATCGGTGTCCTCTTCGCGGCCGACCGCGCCGCGCGGGTCTTCAGCCCCGACGAGGTGGCCCTGCTCTGCTCGCTCGCCGCGCACGCCGCGATCGCGATCGACACCGCCCGGGCCCTTGACGACACCCGTAGCGCCCTCGCGGAACTCGCCGGCGCGAACGCGGAACTGGCCGAGGCCAACGCCGCCGTACGCGCGCACTCGGCCGCCATGCGGCGAGCCGAGGAGGCCCACGACCGGCTCACCGACCTGGTGCTGCGCGGCGGCGACGTGAAGGACGTCGCCGTGTCCGTCGCCGGGCTGCTCGACAGTCCGCTGACCATCCACGACCCCGGCGGGCGCCCGCTGGCGGCCGTACGGCCCGACGGCACCGGATTCGCCGCCGACAGCATGGACGCCGGCTGGCTCGCCGGCACCGCCGAGGAGTCCCGCCACGGGGCGCGCGCCGTGCACCGCGACGGCCGGTGGATCTGCGCCGTGCTCGCCGGCCAGGAGCTCCTGGCCAGCCTGGTGCTGCACCGCCCGGACCGGCTCGACGACTCCGACCGGAGGCTCTTCGAACGCGCCGCCGTCGTCACCGGCCTCCTCCTGCTGCTGCGCCGCACGGTCGCCGAGACCGAGAACCGGATACGGGGCGAGCTGATCAGCGACCTGCTCGGTGACCCGGAGCGCGATCCGGCCGGGCTGGCCGAGCGGGGCCGGCGACTGGGCATCGACCTGGACCGGCCGCACCTCCTGCTGGTGGCGGAGGCGGCGGCCAGGGAGAGACTCGGCGGCGCCGCGATGAGGTATCTGTTCGGCGGGGACATCCACGGAGTGAGCGCCGAACACGCGGGCACCGTCGTGCTGCTGATCGACTGCGACGCAGGCGGCACACCCGTGGGTGATGCCGCACGGGCGGCAGCCGCGCAGCTCGGCCACCTGGTCCAGGCGCCCGTCACGGTCGCCGGTACGGGACCGGCCCGGGGCGCCCGCGAACTCGCCGCCGCCTACGCGGAAGCCGCGCGCTGCCTGCGCGCCATGCGGGTGCTGGGGCGCGAGGGCGAAGGAGCCTGCGTCGACGAACTCGGCTTCCTGGGCGTCGTGCTGGGCAACGCGAAGGACGTGGACGGCTTCGTGACCGCGGTGCTGGGGCCGCTGCTGCGCTACGACGAACGGCGCGGCACCCACCTCGTACGGACACTGCGGGCGTACTTCGGCGCGGGCGGCAGCCTGATCCGGGCCAAGGACGAACTGCACGTGCACGTGAACACGGTGGTGCAGCGCCTCGACCGGATCCAGGTGCTGCTGGGCCGCGACTGGAACGAGCCCGACCGGGCGCTGGAGCTCCAGCTCGCCCTGCGCCTGCACCTGCTGTCGGGCGGCCGGGACCGCTGAGCCCCGGGCCGCCCGCCGGCCGCCTCACCGCAGGACGGACACCGCCCCCAGCAGGGCGTCGGCGACCTCGCCCGCCCCCTTGTCCCCCGTCAGCACCGTGTAGTGGTTGACGTCCTCGACGCGAACCGCCCTGACGTTCGTGCCGGGCTGGCCCGCCGCCGCGAGCCGGGACTCGTCGTACAGCCCCTGCTCCTCGTTCATCAGCCCGCGTTGCGCCCACAACAGAGTCGCCGGCTGGGGGAGTTCGCGTACGGCAGCGAGCACCTCGTCCTGGAACAGGCCCACTCCGTCCGTGCGGACCGCCTCCAGCCGGCAGCCCGAGCGCATCGTGGGTTCCTCGCCGGTCAGGTCGCGCTGGATGTACGCGTCCACCTCCGGCGACCAGGCGTCGCCCCCGAACGCGGGGTGGGCCCGCCAGAACGACCGGTACGCGTCCCGGTCGGGGAACGTCATCGACAGCCGGTCCATCGCCGGCCCGATCACGGCCGTCATCAGCTCGTCCACCGACAGGTGCGTGGGCGCCGGAAAGCCGAACCCGCCGTCGACGAGCACCAGCGGCCCGAAGCGCTCCGGATGACGTACGGCCGCGAGCGCCGCCACGAAGGCCCCCATGGAATGACCCGCCAGGACCACCCGGTCCCGGCCGAGCGCCTCGGCGAGAGCGGCCGCGTCGTCCGCGTGTGCGGCGATGCCGTACGGGCCGGGAAGCCCGGCGCTGCCGGCCCGGCCGCGCAGGTCCGGGGCGACCAGCGTGGCCCGGCCGGCGAGGAGGCGGGCCACCGGCCCCCAGGACAGCGCGTTGGCCGTGATGCCGTGCAGGGCCACCACCAGCGGGGCACCGGGATCACGGGCGGGCCAGCGAAGCGCGGCCAGTTCGCCGCCGGTGACGGGGACGCGTATCTCCTCGTACGGGATCATCGGTTCTCCTCACGGGTCCTGCGCAGACGGGACGGCAGGCGGGCCAGGCCGCCGGGCAGCAGGTGTACCACGGCCACGAACAGCACCCCGAGCAGGAAGAGCGGCTGGGAGAGCGGCACGCGCAGGACCGCCGGCAGATCGGCGACGGCACCCGAACCGGCGAGGTCGCCGAGCCGGTGGTCGGCCCAGGTGTAGAGGATGCCGCCGACCATCGGACCCCAGCGGGTGCCCGATCCGCCCAGCACCACCATCACGAGCAGCGACAGGGTGAAGTCCGAGGTCGTCGTCTGGGGTGTGGAGCCGCCGGTCAGCAGCAGATGGACGAGTCCGCCCGCCGCCGCCAGCGCCCCGGCCAGGACGAAGGCCGTCAGCTTGAACCCGTACGGCTTCAGGCCCAGGACCTCCACCCGGCGTTCGTTCTCCTTGATGCCCTCCCAGACCCGGCCGGTGGGGGAGCGCACCGCCCAGTGGACGACGCCCAGCGTGAGGACGAGGTAGGCGAGCGCGATCCAGTACAGATTCGCGGTGTGGTCGATGCCGACCAGCCATGAGGGCAGCAGCTCCGCCGGAGCCGCCCGGCCCTCCTCGCCTCCGGTGAAGCCGCCCGGGTTGCGGGAGACGAGGATCGAGCCGGCCTGCGCGAAGGCGAGCGTCACCATGGAGAAGCCGATGCCGGTGACCCTCAGGCTCACCGAGCCCAGCACCAGGGCGAGCGCGGCGCCGAAACACAGTCCGAGGACGGCGGCAGCGGCGAAGGGCAGGCCCGCCTCCAGCAGGAACATGTTCGTGGCGTAGCTGCCCGCCGCGAAGTACAGGGCGTGCCCGAAGGACAGCAGCCCCGTACGGCCCAGCAGCAGGTCGTAGCCGGTGGCGAGGGCGCCGAACAGCAGGCAGGTCGCCAGGAGTTGCAGGCTCCCAGGGCTCCCGACGGGGCCGTCCAGCAGCCCGGGGAGCGGCAGGGCGCTGTAGGGCGCGACGATCAGGAGCACGAGGACGGCGGCCGGCCACCAGCGCAGCGGCCGGGCCCGGTCGCGACCGGGTGCCGGGGGCACGGCGGTGGGGGCGAGTGCGGGTGTGGTGGCGGTGCTCACGCGAGCCTCCCGGTCAGTCCGCGCGGCCGGAAGAGCAGCAGCGCGGCGAGCAGGACGACGACCGCCAGGTCGCCGAGGCCCGCTGCGGTGTAGTAGTTGGCGAACTGCTGGACCAGGCCGATGACCACGGCCGCCACGGCCGCGCCGGTCACCGACCCCATGCCGCCCGTGACCACGACGACGAACGCGAAGATCAGCAGCGAGGTGCCCTGCCGGGGGTCGACCGAGCCGAAGTACAGCCCGCCGAGCGCCCCGCCCAGCGCGGCGGCGCAGCCGCCGATCGCGAAGACCAGCGTGAAAGCCTTGCGGACGTCGATGCCCAGCGCGGTGACCATCGCCCGGTCCTCGACCCCGGCCCGTACGACCAGGCCGTGCCGGGTCCGGCCGAGGAACAGCCGCAGTGCGACCAGGACGACGACCGCCGCAGCGACGAGCACCAGCCGGTTGACCGGTACGTCCGCGCCCAGGAGCCCGAAGGTGCCGGACAGCGCCTCGGGGCCGGGGAAGGTCCGGGCGTCCGAACCCCAGATGCCCGACAGCAGGGCGGGCACGGCGAGTCCGACACCGACCGTGGCGAGCACCTGTTCCCGGGGCCGGGTGTACAGGGGCCGTACGACGGCCAGTTCGAGCACCACGGCGGCCAGCGTGCCCACCGCCGTACCGAACAGGACCGCCAGCGCGAAGCCCCAGCCGCCCGGGCCGGCGCCGGGCAGATGGCCTGACGCCGCCCACCAGGTGCCGTACGCGCCGATGGAGAGCAGCGCCCCGTGGGCGAAGTTGAGCACGTCCATCAGGCCGAAGATCAGCGAGAGCCCCGACGCGATGAGGAAGTAGAGCGCCCCCAGACCGAGTCCGGTCATGGTGAGCAGCACGATGGTGGACATCAGGAATCCGCCTCCGCGGTCAGGTCCTGTCTGGAGTCGAGCGGGCCCTGGCCCACGCCGAGCAGTCGGCGGGTGGCCTCCGGGTCGCCCAGCAGTCCGGCCGCCTCGCCCTGATGGGCCGTCCGGCCGTCGGCGAGCACCACACAGTGCTGGGCGAGCCGGCGCACGACGGCGAGATTCTGCTCGACCAGGAGCACGGGCGCCGCCTCGGCGGCGCGTTCCAGCACCCGGGCGACCTCGGTGACGACCTTGGGGGCCAGGCCCTTGGTGGGCTCGTCGGCGATGATCAGCCGGTTGCCGTTGAGCAGGGTGCGCCCGATGGCCACCATCTGCTGCTGGCCGCCGGACAGCGTCCCCGCCAACTGCCGGCCCCGGCGCTTAAGTTCCGGGAAGAGTTCATGGACCAGGCCGTACGCGGGTCCGTCCGCGCCCCGGCGTTCGGCAAGACGCAGATTCTCCGCGACGGTGAGACCGGCGAAGATCCCCCTGTCCTCGGGGGCGTAGCCGATGCCCCGGCGGACCAGGGTGTGGGTGGGCAGGCCCACGGTCTCCTCACCGTCGAGGAGCACGCTCCCGGCGCGTGGCACGAGCCCTAGGACGCCGCGCACGGTCGTGGTCTTGCCGGCCCCGTTGCGGCCGAGCAGCGCGGTCACCCCGTGGCGTGCCACGTCCAGGTCCACCCCGTGCAGGATGTGCCGGCCGCCGATGAGGACGCGCAGGTCCCGCACGGCGAGCAGCGGGGGAGAGGGCGTGTTCACAGTCCCTCCCCGAGGTAGGCCTGCTGGACGACGGGGTCGGCGGTCACGGCGCCCGGGGTGTCCAGGGCGAGCAGGCGGCCGTGGTGCATCACGGCCAGCCGGTCGGCGAGTCCCAGCAGGACGTCCATGTGGTGCTCGACCATGAGCACGGTGCGGCCCTCCTCGCGGTGCAGCGTGCGGATCAAGTCGGTGAGGGCGGGGACCTCCTCGGCGCTCACCCCGGCCATCGGCTCGTCGAGCAGCATGAGCCTGGGCTCGCCCACGAGCAGCACAGCGAGTTCCAGCTTGCGTTTCTCGCCGTGGGAGAGCTCGGCCGCCGTGGCCCCGGCGCGGTGCCCGAGGCCGGTGCGCTCCAGTACGCCGTTCACCTCGGCGGTGAACGGGGAAGCGCGCCGCCAGAGCCGGTGCGAGCCGCCGTCCCTGGCCTGCGCGGCCAGCCGGACGTGCTCGGCCACGGTCATCTGCGGCCAGAGGCTGGAGGTCTGGAACGTCCGGCCGATCCCGCGCCGCGCACGGGTGTGCACCGGCAGGCCGGTCAGGTCCGCGCCGTCCAGCGCCAGGGTGCCCGCGGTGGGCAGGACGATCCCGCTGATCAGGTTGAACAGGGACGTCTTGCCCGCCCCGTTGGGCCCGATGAAGGCGAGGAACTCGCCCTCCCGGACGTCGAGCGTGATGTCCTCGACGATGGTCGCCCCGCCGACGCGCCAGCCCAGCCGGTCCAGTCGGAGCACCGGAGCGCCCGTGCGCGCCCCCTCGTCCCGCGCGGTGGCGGTGCCGGATGCGGTCACGGGTCAGCCCGCCGAGGGCTTCGTGGGCGGGGCCACCGCGTCCATCGGCTGCGTGCTGACCAGCTCGGGCTTCGCGGCGGCTCCCGAGCCGTTGAGCTTGGCCACGAACATCGGCTGCACCAGCGCGTGGTCCTCGGCGCGGATCTGCTGCCTGCCCTTCACCCCGTCGAAGCTCCAGCCCTCCAGGGCCTTCACCATGGCGGCGGTGTCGGTGGCGCTGCCCTCCTCGACGGCCCGCACGATCATCTGCGCCGCGGTGAAACCGTCGGTGCTGAAGAGGTCGGGCGTGCCGCCCGCCTTCTCGACCCCGTCGAGCATGGCCTTCTCGACGGCGTTGTTGCCGCCCGCGCCGGGGAAGTAGTGCGCAAGGAAGGAGACCTTCGCGCCGGCCGCTCCGAAGACCGGGTACGAGGCCGTCCCGGCCAGCCCGGTGACGACCTTGCCGGCGCTCAGCACGCCCTGCTGGTCCAGGGCGGTCCACAGCGCCGGTGCGGTCGCGCCCGCCCAGGCGACGAAGACCAGATCGGGACCGCCCGCCTTGACCTGCCGGGCGAAGGGCGTCAGGTCCGTGGCGCTGGGCGGGGCCAGGACGGAGCCAACCGTCGCCCCCTCGGCACCCAGGACCGCCTTGACGGCGGCGACGTTGGCCTGGCCGAAGGTGGAGTCCTGCGCGAGGACGGTGACCTTCTTGCCCTTGGGGTCCCCGAGCATGGTTCCCGCGGTGAGGATGTCCTGGTAGGACTGCCGGCCGGACCGGAAGGTGTACGTGTTGACCCCGGTCACCGCGTCCGTGGCGGCCGGGCCGTTCACGTACAGCACCTTGTTCTGGGCGGCCAGCGGGGCCATCTGGAGCGCGACGCCGGAGTCGGTGGTGCCGGCCAGCACCTTGTAGCCCTTGCCGATCAGATTCTTCGCCGCGGAGACCGCCTTGCCGGGGTCGCCCGCGTCGTCCTGCTCGGTGACCTCGATCGGATGGCCGCCCGCCTTGCCGGTGCCCTTCGTCGCGTAGTCGAGGCCCGCCACGAACCCGTCGCGGTACTGCTTCCCGTACGCGGCGAGCAGTCCCGTACGGGAGTAGACGAGGCCCACCTTCACGGCCTCGTCCTCACCCTCGGACCCGGAATCGCTGCCCGCCTGCCCGGCGGCGGTGCATCCCACCAGGAGCAGACCCGCGGCGCCGAGCGCGACCGCGGTGAGGGTTCTTCTCTGTACGGTGCCTACGGCTCTGCGACGCATGGTGACCGGCTCCTCGGCAGGTTCGGGTGATGTCGGCCGAACCGTACGAACACCGTGGCGCCGTCGATATGGTGCAGGGCACCTCACCTGGGCGGGTGCCGGTGTGGGCACCGCACATGGGCAGGTCTCAGCGTGTGTCCGGCGGCAGGTCGATCAGCCCGCACACCGTCTCGATGTCCCGCTTCACCTGCGCGATCGACTCCCGCCCCGACAGCCAGGTGATCAGCGCCGAGTGCCAGGTGTGCTCGATGACGCGGACCACGGACAACTGCTCCTGCGTGGGGTTCTCCAGCCCCATCGCGTCCAGGACGATGGCCGTCGTCAGCCTGGAGACGGCGTCCACCTCGGGGCTGACCCCGCGGTCGGCGAAGGTCAGCGCACGCACCATGGCGTCCGCCAGGTGGGGATCCCGCTGGAGCGCCCGGAAGGCCCGCATCAGGGTTTCGGCGACCCGCTGGGCGGCGTCGTCCCCGGCGGGCGGCTGCCTGCGGAGCGTGACGTGCAGGTGCTGGAGCTGGTCCTGCATGATCGCGACCAGCAGATGGACCTTGGACGGGAAGTAGCGGTAGAGCGTGCCCAGGGCGACCCCGGCGGCGTCCGCCACCTCACGCATCTGCACCGCCTCGAAGCCACCCCGCCCGGCGAGCTGGGCACCGGCCCGCAGAATGCTGCTGCGGCGGGCCTCCTGGCGTTCCGTCAGGGGAGCCGCTGCCGGTCTGGCTTCCGCTGTCATCTGTCCCCATCCAGAAAGGGAGAACCGGTTCCCTGTCCGGCCGGGCGCCGGATTCCGGGGGCGCACAGCATGCCAGGGTGTCCGCCGTGGCGCGAATCACCTGATCCGGCCGTCACGCCGACGCTACCTGCCGGTAGATTCGGTGCGGGTTGAACGAACGAGTCTGAAACTTGTTCTAGATTAGCGCGACCGGTTACGCTCCGGCGAAAACGCAGTGAGAAGGGGGCCGAGTGTGACCGCTGAGGCCATTGAGACGGGCCCCTTCGCGGGCGGCAGTGCGTCGGGCACCGACGGTGACCGGCCGTTGCGCATCGCACTCCTGACCTACAAGGGCAACCCCTTCTGCGGCGGCCAGGGCGTCTACGTCCGCCACCTCGGACGGGAGCTGGCCCGGCTCGGCCACAGCGTCGAAGTGATCGGCGCCCAGCCCTACCCCGTGCTCGACGAGGGCGTCCCGCTCACCGAGCTGCCGAGCCTCGACCTCTACCGCCAGCCCGACCCGTTCCGCACCCCGGGACGCGGTGAGTACCGCGACTGGATCGACCTCGCCGAGGTCGCCACCATGTGGACCGGCGGCTTCCCCGAACCGCTGACCTTCAGCCTGCGGGCGCGACGTCATCTCCTCGCCAGGCGCGGTGACTTCGACGTCGTGCACGACAACCAGACGCTCGGCTACGGCCTGCTCGGGGACCTCGGCGCACCCCTCGTCACCACGATCCACCACCCGATCACCGTCGACCGCCAACTGGACCTGGACGCCGCGGAGTCGACGCGGCGCCGGCTCTCCGTGCGCCGCTGGTACGGCTTCACCCGGATGCAGAAGCGCGTCGCCCGCCGTCTGCCGTCCGTCCTCACGGTCTCCGGCTCGTCGCAGCAGGAGATCACCGAGCACCTCGGGGTGCGCCGGGACCGTATCCAGGTGGTGCACATCGGCGCCGACACCGACCTCTGGTCGCCCGACCCCTCGGTCGCCGAGGTCCCCGGCCGGATCGTCACCACCTCCAGCGCCGACGTGCCGCTCAAGGGCCTCGTCCACCTCGTGGAGGCCCTCGCCAAGCTCCGCACCGAGAACCCGGGGGCGCACCTCGTGGTCGTCGGCAAGCGGGCCGAGCGCGGGCCCGTCGCCCAGGCCATCGAGCGCTACGGACTCCAGGACGCCGTCGAGTTCGTCAAGGGCATCAGCGACGCCGAACTCGTCGACCTGGTCCGCAGCGCGCAGGTCTCCTGCGTCCCCTCGCTGTACGAGGGCTTCTCGCTGCCCGCCGCCGAGGCCATGGCCACCGGGACCCCGCTGGTGGCCACCACCGGCGGCGCCATCCCGGAGGTCACGGGGCCCGACGGGGAGACCTGCCTCGCCGTGCCGCCCGGAGACGCGGGGGCGCTGGCCGCCGCTCTCGGCCGGCTACTCGGCGACCGTGAACTGCGCGCCCGCCTCGGCGAGGCCGGCCGCGCCCGGGTGCTGGCCAACTTCACCTGGGCCAAGGCCGCCCTCGGCACCGTCGAGCTGTACCGTCAGTCGATCGCCGCCCGGGGAGCCCGCAGGTGATCGCCCCCGTGGCTCCCGGATTCCGTACCTCCGACCTCGAAGGCAGGCCCCCGTGCTGACCGTCGACTTCACCCGCTTCCCGCTCGCCGCCGGCGACCGGGTGCTCGATCTGGGCTGCGGCGCCGGCCGGCATGCCTTCGAGTGCTACCGGCGCGGCGCCCAGGTGGTGGCCCTCGACCAGAACGCCGAGGAGATCCGCGAGGTCGCGAAGTGGTTCGCCGCGATGAAGGAGGCCGGTGAGGCACCCGCGGGCGCGACCGCCACCGCGATGGAGGGCGACGCGCTCAACCTGCCGTTCCCCGACGCCTCCTTCGACGTCGTGATCATCTCGGAGGTGATGGAGCACATCCCCGACGACAAGGGCGTGCTCGCCGAGATGGTCCGTGTGCTCAAGCCCGGAGGCCGGATCGCGATCACCGTGCCGCGCTACGGCCCGGAGAAGGTCTGCTGGACGCTCTCCGACGCGTACCACGAGGTCGAGGGCGGCCACATCCGCATCTACAAGGCCGACGAACTCCTCGGCAAGATCCGGGAAGCCGGACTCAAGCCCTACGGCACCCACCACGCGCACGCGCTGCACAGCCCGTACTGGTGGCTGAAGTGCGCGTTCGGCGTGGACAACGACAAGGCGCTGCCGGTGCGCGCCTATCACAAGCTGCTGGTCTGGGACATCATGAAGAAGCCCCTGGCCACCCGGGTCGCCGAGCAGTTGCTCAACCCGGTCGTCGGCAAGAGCTTCGTGGCGTACGCGACCAAGCCCCACCTGCCGAAGGCCGAGGCGTGAGCACGCCGGAGCAGACCGAACACCTCGTCCTGCCGGGCGTCCTCACCGCCGAGCAGGCCGCCGAGACCGTGGCCGCGCTGCTCGCGGTGCAGCGCGAGGACGGGGCGCTGCCCTGGTTCCGCGGCCACCACCTCGACCCGTGGGACCACACCGAGGCCGCGATGGCGCTGGACGCGGCCGGTGAGCACGAGGCCGCCGCCCGCGCCTACGCATGGCTGGCCCGCCACCAGAACGAGGACGGTTCCTGGTACGCCGCCTACCACGACGGCGACCCCGACCGGCCGACCGACCTGGGACGCGAGACCAACTTCTGCGCCTACGTGGCCGTCGGTGTCTGGCACCACTACCTCGCCACGGGCGACGACGCGTTCGTCGACCGGATGTGGCCGACGGTCCACGCGGCGATCGAATTCGTGCTGCGGCTCCAGCAGCCCGGCGGCGAGATCGGCTGGAAGCGGGAACCCGACGGCACCCCGGTCACCGACGCCCTGCTGACCGGCTCCTCCTCCGTCCACCAGGCGCTGCGCTGCGCCCTGGCCCTGGCCGAGGATCGCGAGGAACCGCAGCCCGACTGGGAACTGGCGACCGGAGCGCTCGGCCACGCGATCCGCAGCCACCCGGAGCGCTTCCTGGACAAGAGCCGCTACTCGATGGACTGGTACTACCCGATCCTCGGCGGCGCGGTGGCCGGCACGGCCGCGACGCAGCGGATCGAGGACGGCTGGGACAGCTTCGTGGTCCCCGGTCTCGGTGTGCGCTGTGTGCTGCCCAACCCATGGGTGACGGGCGGTGAGAGCTGCGAACTGGCCCTGGCGCTCTGGGTGACGGGGGAGTCGGACCGTGCGCTGGAGATCCTGCAGTCCATCCAGCACCTGCGGGCCGAGGGCGGCCTCTACTGGACGGGATACGTCTTCGAGGGCGAGCGGGCCATATGGCCGGAGGAACTCACCACCTGGACCGCCGGATCACTGCTGCTGGCGGTGGCCGCGCTCGGGGGGGACGAGGCGACCACCGCGGTCTTCAGCGGTGAACGGCTGCCGACGGGGCTGGAACCGGACTGCTGCGGTGGGCAGGGCGTCCGCTAGAAGCGGCGGACCCGGCCCGCCACGGCGTGACCGATGAACAGATAGACGACGGCGGCCAGACCGTAACCGGTGACGACGCGCGCCCACGCTTCATCGAAGGTGAACAGGTCGTACGACCAGCCGGCCAGCCAGCGGGCCGAGTCCTGGACCCACTGAACCAGGTCGTTGCCCCGGTTGGCGTCGAGCAGGTACATCAGGATCCACAGAATGATGATGAAGGCCATGATGTCCGCGACGACGGCTATGACGCGTGCAGCGGTACTGCTTCCTGTGCCTGTTCTGGGAGACATGCTCTCCGGATTGCCGCTTTACCGTGAGTGAAACCCGTACGGCGTGCGCCGGGTGGCGGCCCGCTCCCGCACGGGCGAGCCTGGCGACGAGTGCCGACCCAGGTCACTCACCGTGAGAACCCCGGTCAGGGAGGCTTGTCGTGCCCCGTTCCGTACCGCTCCGCCGGCTCCTCGTGGCGCTGCTGCTGTCCTGCACCGTGCTGGCGGGGACCACGGCCTGCGGTGACGACGACGGCACCGGGACGGCGAGCAGCTCCGCGAGCCCCGGCCCCACGACGTCGGCCGAGAAGCAGAAGTTCGCCAAGACGCGCTTCGTGGCGAACGCGGGCCTGGCGGCGGGTGCGACATACCAGTGGATCGTGAAGCCCTACAGGGCGGGGAAGTTCAAGAAGGGCGCGGACGGGCGGACCTTCGCGATGGTCAAGGCGGGAGTCGCAGGCGCCTTCGCGTACAACAGGCTCAAGGCCGCGGCGGACAACGCCAAGGGCGACCCGCTCCTGGCGAAGGCCGTCGCGCCGCTGACCGCCGGGATCGACTCGCTCAAGGAGCTGGCCACCAAGATGGGCAAGGGTGAGGCGGGCGCCGGGGACGTAGGGGCCTTCGAGGGCGTCATCAACAGCATCAAGGACGCCGGGAAGAGCGCGGGCGCCGAGGTGGAGAACAAGGTCCCGTCCACCTCCCAACTGGGCGGATGAACCGCTGAGGAGACCGTCGTACCCCGCATAGGGTGCGAGGATGACCCTCCTTGCGCACGTGCGCTACTGCGACGAGATAATGGCCCAGACCGAGCAGCTGGGTGAGCTGGTCCAGGGCGCGGACCTCACGCGGCGAGTCCCCACCTGCCCCGACTGGAACCTGCGCGAACTCGTCGTCCATGTCGGTGCCGCGCACCGCTGGGCGGGCGAGATGGTCCGTACCCGGGCAGCCGGCGAGATCCCCGAGGACCGGGTGCCGGACGCCGGCGGCCCGGCCGGAGGCGACCCGGCAGCTCTGGTGGAGTGGCTGTCCGCCGGCGCCGCCGCGACGGTGGACGCCCTGCGCGAGGCCGGCCCGGACACCGAGGTCTGGACCTGGGCATGGGAACGCCGGACCGCCTTCTGGGCCCGGCGCATGGCACATGAGACGGCCGTCCACCGGGCGGACGCCGCCCTTGCCGCGGGGACGGCTTTTGAAGTGGCACCCGATCTGGCGGCCGACACGATCACCGAATGGCTGCAGATCGTCGCCTTCGCCCAGGCCGAGGGCGACCCGGAAGCAGCCGAACTGCGCGGTGGTGGACGGTCCTTGCACCTGCACGCCACGGATGTGCCGGGAGCGGAGTGGCTGATCGACTTCGGTGAGGACGGTTTCACCTGGCGCCACGCCCACGGGAAGGCGACCGTGGCCCTCAGGGGGCCGCTGACCGAACTGATGCTGGCGTTCAACCGAAGGCAGAGGCCGGACGAGGGCGGCCTGGAAGTCCTGGGAGACCGGGGGCTGCTGGACTTCTGGCTGGAGCGGTCGTCATTCGGCTGAGGACCACCGGGCACGGCGGATGCTCCCGGGGGTGACGGGGGCCGGGGAACGGCAGTGGCCCCCGCCCTTTCGGGCGGGGGCCACTCGGGCGTGCGACGGC
>NZ_JBHWZS010000190.1:0-16624 GCF_042728155.1 Streptomyces sp. NPDC060209 | reverse complement strand
CGCCCCGCCTGTGTCGGCGGGATCGCGGCTCGTCCGGGTGGTGGGCTCTCAGCTGGTGAGAGCGGGTTCGCGACGGCGGTCGGGAATCTCGGCGGCGCTTTCCGCTTCCGGCTTCCGGCGGCCGCCGATCAGCACGGCGGCCAGGCCCAGTACGGCCCATGCCGCCAGGGTCAGTGCGGTCCGGCCCGCGGCGGCCCCGTCGAAGAACGCGACCGACCTCAGCAGTGAACCGCCCGCGCCGGGCGGGAGCCACTGGCCGATCGCGCCGACCGGTTCGGGGAGCAGCTCGGGTGCGCTCGTGACGCCCGAGAAGGAATTGCCGAGCAGCACCATCAGCAGTGCGCCCACGCCGATGCCCTTCGTGCCGAGCAGTGCCGCGAGACCCCCGACGGCCGAGGCGATGGCCAGCACGGTGAGCCCGATGGCGCCGGCTTCCGTCCACCAGCCGCCCGTGACCACTCCCAGCCAGCTGTGGGCGACCGCCGTCGCGGCGATACCCACCAGTCCCGCCGCGCCGACAAGGGTCATGGCCGCCCGGGAGCCGCGCAGCTTCATGGCGGTCACCATCGCGCCGGCGGCGACACCGGCGAGGGCCAGCGGCAGGATGCTCGCGCCGAGCGCGGCGCCGCGTGGATCCGCCTTCGGAGCCGCGACGACATCGGTGACCGGTATGACGGTCCCAGTCGGTGCCGCCCCCTCGGCCGCCTCGGTCAGCAGCTGGGCGACGACGGGGCCGGCCGCCGAGGCGGTGAACAGCTGCGGACCCTTCTCCGTGACGACGACGGCGCCGTATACGACCCGGTCCTCGATCGCGTCGCGGGCCGCGGCCGCGTCGTCGTAGCGGTGGATCTCGAAGGCGCCCTCGCGCTGTTCGAACTGCTCCTGCAGCTGATCGGCCGCGGGCGCGGCACCCGCGACGCCCACGGGCAGTTCGCGCGGGGCGATCCGGGCGGCGGGCCACGAGAACGCCCAGAGGCTGAGCGTCACGACCAGAGGGACGAGGAGGATGACCGCGAGCGCGCGGCGCTTGGGCGCAGCAGGCATGACGACTGCCTCAATTCAAAGAGAAGGATCGTTCGTTTTACGGAGGCCACTGTCGCTCCGGCTCTCGGGCTTGTCAAGAAGGAACGTTCGTTTTAGATTGAGGCCATGGCACGCGTATCCCAGGAGCACCTCGATGCCCGCCGCCGGCAGATCCTGACCGGCGCCGCGCGCTGCTTCGCCCGCAACGGCTTCCACGGCACGTCGATGCAGGACGTGCTGAAGGAGGTCGGGTTGTCCGCCGGGGCCGTCTACCGCTACTTCGCGGGCAAGGAAGACCTCATCGCGGCCATCGCCGACGAAGCTTTCCGCAGTATCCGGCGGGCTTTCGAGGAGGCTGCGGAGCTCACCCCGCCGCCCACCCCCGACGTGCTGCTGGGCAGGGTGCTGCGTGGAGTCTTCGAGGGGCAGGTGTACGGAATGGAGCGCCGTACGTGTGCCGCGCTCATCGTCCAGGTGTGGGCCGAGACCATGCGCAACGAACGACTGGCGAAGGCGCTCGGTGACGGCTACGCGAGCATGCGTTCGGTCTGGGCGAAGCTGGTGGAGGCTTACCGTGCGGCCGGGCTCATGCCTTCCGATGCGCCGGCCGACGATGTCGCCCGCACCCTGATCGCCACCGCTCAGGGATTCATCGCGCAGGAGGCTCTGTTCGGCGGAGTCGAGCCCGAGGTCCTGGAGAACGGGCTGCGCGGGCTGATGTCCATGGATCCGCAAAAGATCAGTTAACGCGCCGGAAAAACTTCCGCCCTAACGTGCAATACCTGGTCGCGGAATCCTCTTCATCGTTCAACAGAGTGTTGAAGGCGGGATAGGGTCCCGCTGCGCCCGGGGCAGGTACCGGGCGGAAGACGAAGAGGGTGGAAGCGTGCAACTGACTCCGCACGAACAGGAACGCCTGCTCATCCATGTGGCGGCCGATGTCGCAGAGAAGCGCAGGGCGCGCGGACTGCGGCTGAATCACCCCGAGGCGATCGCACTGATCACTTCGCACCTTCTGGAAGGCGCCCGCGACGGCCGGACCGTGGCCGAACTGATGGCGTCCGGCAGGAAGGTCCTCACCCGCGACGACGTCATGGACGGCATCCCGGAGATGATCCACGACGTCCAGGTCGAGGCCACCTTCCCGGACGGCACCAAGCTGGTCACCGTCCACGAACCGATCGTCTGACGGGGGAGCAGCCGATGATTCCCGGAGAGATCCTGTACGCGGAGGACCCGGTGCCGCTCAACGAGGGGCGCCCCGTCACCCGTCTCACCGTCCTCAACGCAGCCGACCGGCCCGTCCAGGTCGGTTCGCACTACCACTTCGCCGAGGCCAACACCGGCCTGGACTTCGACCGCCAGGCCGCACACGGGCTGCGGCTGAACATCGCCGCCGGAACCGCTGTGCGCTTCGAGCCCGGTATCCCCGTCGACGTCGAACTCGTCCCGCTCGCAGGTCTGCGCATCGTCCCCGGACTGCGTGGCGTCACCGGAGGTTCCCTCGATGCCTGAGCTCAGCCGTCCCGTGTACGCCGATCTGTTCGGGCCCACCACCGGCGACCGCATCCGGCTCGCCGACACCGATCTCGTCGTCGAGATCGAGGAGGACCGGTCGGGCGGCCCCGGACGGGCCGGTGACGAAGCAGTGTTCGGCGGCGGCAAGGTGATCCGTGAATCGATGGGCCAGGCGCGGACCACCCGCGCCGAAGGTTCCCCCGACACCGTCATCACCGGTGCCGTCATCATCGACCACTGGGGCATCGTCAAGGCCGACATCGGCATCCGCGACGGCCGGATCACCGGGATCGGCAAGGCCGGGAACCCGGACACGATGGACGGCGTCCACCCCGACCTGGTCATCGGACCCGAGACCGAGATCATCGTGGGTAACGGCAAGTTCGTCACCGCCGGCGCCATCGACGCGCACGTCCACTTCATCTCGCCGACCCTCGTCGACCAGGCGCTCTCCTCCGGGATCACCACGCTCGTCGGTGGAGGTACGGGCCCGGCCGAAGGGACCAAGGCCACGACGATCACCCCGGGCCCCTGGCATCTCGCCCGGATGTTCGAGGCATTGGAGGGCTATCCCGTCAACATCGGGCTGCTCGGCAAGGGCAACACGATGTCCCGCGAGGCCATGCACTCCCAACTCCGCGCCGGAGCGCTGGGATTCAAGATCCATGAGGACTGGGGTGCGACCCCCGCCGTCATCGACGCCTGCCTGAGTGTGTGCGAGGAGACCGGCGCCCAGCTCGCCATCCACACGGACACGCTCAACGAGGCCGGGTTCGTCGCCGACACGCTGGCAGCCATCGCGGGGCGCTCCATCCACGCGTACCACACCGAAGGTGCGGGCGGCGGGCACGCTCCCGACATCATCAGCGTGGTCTCGGAGCCGTACGTCCTGCCCAGCTCCACCAACCCGACGCGGCCGCACACCGTCAACACGATCGATGAACACCTCGACATGCTGATGGTCTGCCACCACCTCAACCCGACGGTGCCGGAGGACCTCGCCTTCGCCGAGTCGCGGATCCGGCCCTCGACCATCGCGGCCGAGGACGTCCTCCACGACCTCGGAGCCATTTCGATCATCTCCTCGGACTCCCAGGCGATGGGCCGCATCGGCGAGGTGATCCTGCGCACCTGGCAGACCGCCCATGTGATGAAGCGCCGACGCGGTGCCCTGCCGGGCGACGGTTCCGCCGACAACAACCGGGCACGTCGCTATGTCGCCAAATACACCATCAACCCGGCGGTGGCCCAGGGCCTGGACCGGGAGATCGGCTCCGTGGAGACCGGCAAGCTCGCCGACCTCGTGCTGTGGGATCCGGCGTTCTTCGGCGTCAAGCCGCAGACCGTGATCAAGGGCGGCCAGATCGCCTACGCGCAGATGGGCGACGCCAACGCCTCGATCCCCACCCCGCAGCCGGTCATGCCCCGCCCGATGTTCGGCGCCGTGGGACGGGCTCCCGCGGCCAACTCCCTCAACTTCGTGTCCTCGGCCGCCATCGAGGCGGGGCTGCCGGAGCGCCTGGGACTGGGCAAGCAGTTCGTGTCCATCAGCAGCACCCGAGGCGTCACCAAGGCCGACATGCGCGAGAACGACGCCCTGCCCCGGGTCCAGGTCGACCCCGACAGCTTCGCCGTCACCATCGACGGTGATCCGGTCGAACCAGCCCCCGCCGCCGAACTTCCCATGGCTCAGCGGTACTTCCTTTTCTGAGGGCAGGACAGCACTTCATGACGACGCGCGCAGCCCTGCTCGTCCTCGCAGACGGCCGGTTCCCCGCCGGTGGCCACGCACACTCCGGTGGCGCCGAGCCGGCCGTCAAGGCGGGACACATCCGAAACGCCCAGGACCTGGCGGACTTCTGCCTGGGCCGGCTCCACACCACCGGTCTCACCTCCGCGGCCCTGGCCGCCGCGGCGGCCCACGGCCTCGACCCGCTCGCCCTCGACGAGGCCGCCGACGCCCGGACGCCCTCGCCCGCGCTCAGGGGTGTCGCCCGCAAGCTCGGCCGGCAGCTGATGAGGGCGGCGCGAGCCACCTGGCCCAGCCCCGAACTGGCCGCACTGGCCGAAGCCCGGCCACGCGGCGCCCACCAGCCGGTCGTCCTCGGGCTCACGGCTCGCGCCGCGGGCCTGAGCCCCTCCGACGCCGCACACTGCGTCGCCTACGAAGCGGTCAGCGGCCCGGCCACCGCGGTGGTCCGTCTGCTGTCCCTGGACCCCTTCGAGGCAACCGCGGTCCTCGCCCGGCTAGCGCCCGCACTCGACGAAGTCGCCGAACAGGCAGCCGAGGCCGCGCGGCACGGCATCGACGCGCTGCCCGCCGCCTCCGCCCCGATGCTCGACATCTCCGCCGAGGCCCACGCGGCCTGGCCGGTCCGCCTGTTCGCGTCCTGAACCCCCGAGCCCCACACCGCCCGTCATCACGAGGAGCCGCACCCATGCATCTCGACCACGCACACAACGGCCCCGCCGCCGTCAGCGCCGATGCCGCACGCCCCGACGGCACCCGCCGCGCGCTGCGCATCGGCCTCGGCGGCCCCGTCGGATCGGGCAAGACGGCCACCGTCGCGGCCCTCTGCCGCGCCCTGCGCGACCGTGTCTCCATCGCCGTCGTCACCAACGACATCTACACCCGCGAGGACGCCGCCTTCCTGCTCCGTAACGCGGTGCTGCCGCCCGAGCGCATCCAGGCCGTCGAGACCGGCGCCTGCCCGCACACCGCGATCCGCGACGACATCTCCGCCAACCTCGAAGCGGTCGAGGACCTGGAGGACTCCGTGGGGCCGCTCGACCTGATCCTCGTCGAATCGGGCGGCGACAATCTCACCGCCACGTTCTCCAAGGGGCTCGTCGACGCCCAGGTCTTCGTGATCGACGTCGCGGGTGGTGACGACATCCCGCGTAAGGGCGGCCCCGGTGTCACCACCGCCGACCTGCTCGTCATCAACAAGACCGACCTCGCCCCGTACGTCGGCTCCGACCTGGACCGGATGGCCCGCGACGCCGCCGAGCAGCGCGGTGAACTCCCCGTGGTGTTCACCTCCCTGACCGGTGCCGAGGGTGTCGCACCCGTCGCCGACTGGGTGCGGGCGCGGCTCGCGGACTGGGCCGCATGAGCGTCACGGCCACCGCCCGGATCACGGCGGTCGCCGACGGACGGGGATCCACGGCCCTTCCGGTGCTCGAGAGCGACGGGCCGCTCGCCCTGCGCCGGACCAGGTCTCCGGATACCGCGTACGCGCGAGTCACCGTGGTCGGCGCGATGAGCGCACCCCTCGGCGGCGACCGGCTCGCCATCGAGGTGCGGGCCGAGGACGGCGCCCGGGTGACGGTGGACGCTGCCGCCGCCACCGTGGCGCTGCCGGGCGCCGCTGCGGACGCCGGCCCCGCTTCGTACGACGTGCGGCTGAGCGTGGGGGAGGGGGCGGAGCTCCGCTGGCTCCCCGAACAGCTCGTCTCCGCCTCCGGCAGCGACCTCGACGTGACCACCCGGGCCGAACTCGCGGGTACCGCCCGCCTGGTGCTCCGTGAGGAACAGGTCCTGGGCCGGTACGGCGAACGCACAGGGCGGCTCTCGACCCGCCTCACGGTGCGCAGAGCCGGACGGCCGCTGCTCGACCAGCGGCTGGCGTACGGGCCGGGAGCACCCGGGGGCTGGGACGGCGCGGCCGTCCTGGGCGGCCACCGGGCCGTCGGGCAGTTGCTGCTCGTCGACCCCGCGTTCGACGACGGCCTTCCCGCGCCGCGGCTGCTCGGCCCCACCGCCGCGCTCACCCCGCTCGCCGGCCCCGCCGTCCTGGTGACGGCGCTCGCCGAGGACGCACGGCTGCTGCGCGCGGTGCTGGACGAGGCGCTGGAGGGTCTGCTGAAGGAGTCAAAAGCTCTGCGGAAGGCGTGAGTTCGCTCAGCGGGACAGCGGGCACCGGTTATTGGTTCGGTAAAGAAACATGCGTACGCCCTGTTCTCAGCAACCTCACAGACGAAAGGATCCTCCTGGACGTATGAACCAACGCGCCGCCACCGGCGGCGCATCACGCAGGGGGAGGTTCCACTTGAGACGCACAGCGGTGCTCGGTTCGGCCGGCACTCTGATCGCGGGCACGCTCATAGCGGGGGCGATAGCCGCACCGGCCGCCGGTGCCGACGGTCGGCACCACGGCGACCAGGAGGCGCGCGGTGTCCAGATCGCCGCGGCCCGGGCCGCGAAGGCCGGAATCGACTGGACGGACTGTCCGGCCGACTGGGCGATAGCCGCACCCATCCAGTGCGGCTGGGTGAGCGTTCCGCTCGACTACGGCAAGCCCGGCGGCAAGCAGATCAAGCTCGCGGTCGACCGGCACGTCAGCACGGGCACGAAGAGCGAGCGCCAGGGCGCGCTCGTCTACAACCCCGGTGGTCCCGGCGGCTCGGGCATGGCGTTCCCGAAGCGCATCGTCACCAAGAACCCGCTCTGGACGAAGACCGCGAAGGCGTACGACTTCGTCGGCTTCGACCCGCGCGGGGTCGGCCACTCGGCGCCGATCTCCTGCATCGATCCGCAGGAGTTCGTGAAGGCCCCGAAGGCCGATCCGGTGCCGGACACGGAGGCCGACAAGCGGGCCCAGCGCAAGCTCGCGGCCGAGTACGCCGACGGCTGCGCCGAGCGCAGCGGCGATATGCTGCCGCACATGACCACGCCCAACACCGCACGCGACCTGGACGTCATCCGCGCCGCGCTCGGTGAGAAGAAGCTCAACTTCCTGGGCGTCTCCTACGGCACCTACCTGGGCGCGGTCTACGGCACGCTCTTCCCGTCGCATGTACGCCGCATGGTCGTCGACAGCGTGGTCAACCCCGCGAAGGACAACATCTGGTACGAGGCCAACCTCAACCAGGACATCGCCTTCCAGACCCGCTGGAACGACTGGAAGGCGTGGGTCGCCGAGAACGACGCGGTCTACCACATCGGTGACACGCCTGAGAAGGTCGAGCAGGCGTGGCTGACGCTGCGCGCCGCGGCCAAGAAGAACCCGATCGGCGGCGTCCTCGGCCCCGCCGAGCTCATCGGCTTCTTCCAGGGCGCGCCGTACTACGACTCCGCCTGGGCACCCACCGCCCAGATCTGGAGCGACTACCTGGGTGGCGACACCCAGGCGCTGATCGACGCCGCGGCACCCGACCTGTCGGACACCGCGGGAAACATCAGCTCGGAGAACGGCAACGCCGTGTACACGGCGGTCGAGTGCGCGGACGCCAAGTGGCCCACCAGCTGGAAGAAGTGGGACCGCGACAACACCCGGCTGCACCAGGAGTACCCGTTCATGACCTGGGCCAACGCCTGGATGAACCTGCCCTGTGCGACCTGGCCGTCCAAGCAGCAGACGCCGCTGGACGTCCGCACCGGCAAGGGCCTGCCCCCGGTGCTGATCGTGCAGTCCACGCGCGACGCCGCCACCCCGTACGAGGGCGCCGTCGAGCTGCACAAGCGCTTCAAGGGCTCCCGTCTCATCACCGAGAAGGGTGCCGGCTCGCACGGTGTCACGGGCCTGGTCAACCCCTGCATCAACGAGCGGGTGGACACCTACCTGCTCACGGGGAAGACCGACCGGCGCGATGTGACGTGCACTCCGCACGCCACACCGAAGCCGTGATCACCACCTGACGTGAGCGGGCGGCCGATGATGTCCGGCGGCCGCCCGCTCACCCTCCGGCCGGGGTGACGCGCTCACGGCCTCCGGTCGTACCGGTCCAGCCATGCGTCCTCGGCCGCATAGTCGAAGAGCGCCTCGCCGTAGTTGCTCACCATCTTCGGGAAGGCAGCTCTCCAGTCGCGCCCGTCGACCTGCGCGGCCAGCCATGCGACGGTCCGCGGCAGCGACTCGGCATACCCCGTCACGGGGCGGTAGCCCAGCTCGTGTTCGGCGGCGGACATGTCGTAGACGACGGGATGCGCACCGGTCCATGGCGTCTCGCCGACATGGCCCTCCGGTGGGGCCCCCGGCACCAGCACCGTTTCGGTCTCCAGGCCGAGCACGTCGTCGACGGCCGCGCCGATCTCGGCGACGGTCGGGGCCTGCGGGTCCCCCGCGTTGAGCACCCGGGAAGCCGGCCGCAGAGCGGCGAGCCGTATGAGCTCGGCGACGTTGGACACATGGACCGGATGGAAGCGGCTCTCCCCGCCGTAGGCGAGGACCCGCCGCCTGCGCCCGTCCAGCAGGCGTTTGACGAAGTACAGCTCGCGCGGTGTGCGGCAGTGCTCCCCGTGTATCGCGCCCGCCCGCAGCAGGGTCACCGGCAACGAGTCACCGGCCGCGAGCAGCTCCTGTTCGAGCGCCACCTTCCGCGTCCCGTACGTCGCGTCCCCGGGGGCCACCGTGCGCTGCGTCTCCGGGATCGGCACCGGATACTCCGGGAAGCCGTCCGGCTCGCCCTGTGTGTCGAAGCTGCGGCCCCGTCCGTCCTCGTACACCGCGCCGCTGGAGATGACGACCGCGGACCCGACGCGGTCCGACAGCCCTGTCAGCTGCGCGGTGTGAGCGTGGCCGAAGGCGACCATGTCGACCAGGACGTCGCAGCCGCCGCCGAGGGCGGTCGCCAGGGCGCCCTCCTCCTCGCGGTCGAGCGCGACGGTGCGGACGCCGTCACCCCAGGTGCCGTCCCCGCCGCCTCCCCGGGAGGCCGCGGTCACCTCCCAGTCGTCCTCGGCCAGAGCCCGCACTGCGGCCCGGCCGATCTGTCCCGTCGCACCCAGCACGAACGCTCGTCCTCTGCTCATACGGGAAACGCTACGGTCGCCCCTGCCGCCCGAACAGGGATATCGGCCGAGAGCAGATTCCCCGCTCAGCGTGGCCGTCGTGGGAACTTCTTGGACTCCTCGGCCTGCGCCGCCTTCGCCTTGACCGCGTACTCGTCGACGTACTCCTGGCCGGAGAGGCCGAGAATCGCGTACATGATCTCGTCCGTCACCGCCCGGATCGCCGCCTTCTGGTCCTCCAGGCCCGCATAGCGGGAGAAGTCCAGCGGCTTCCCGAACCGGATCGTGACCCGCTTGATCCTGGGCACCTTCTGTCCGGGCGGCTGGATCTCGAACGTGCCGACCATCGCACAGGGGATGACCGGGACCCCGGCCCTGATCGCCATCACCGCGACCCCGACCTTGCCCTTGTACAGCCGTCCGTCGTGCGAGCGGGTGCCCTCCGGATAGATGCCCAGCAGTTCACCCTTGCCCAGCACCCCCAGCCCTTCGCGGATCGCAGCCTGTCCCGCTTCCTTGCCCGACCGGTCCACCGGGATCTGCCCGATGCTGTGGAAGAACGCGGCGGTCAGCTTGCCCTTGACGCCGGGGCCGGTGAAGTACTCGGCCTTCGCGAGGAACGTGATGCGGCGCTTGAGGATCGCGGGCATCAGGAAGTGGTCGGAGAAGGAGAGATGGTTACCCGCGACGATGGCCGCACCGTCGTCGGGAATGTGCTCGAGCCCCTCGATGCGGGGCCGGAACAGCAGCCGGAGCAGGGGGCCCAGCACGACGAACTTCAGGACGTAATAGAACACAGCTTCTCTCCTAGCCTTCTGGACCGGGCTGGTGGCCGCGTTCTGCCAGGTCGCACATGGTGTTGTCGCTCTCGGCCGACTGTCGGCGCGGCCGACGGCGGCCTCGCCTCCTCGGACTGGTACCCGCTTCTTGCCGCCTCAGCTGACGCACCATCAGTCGATGGTACGTACGAACTCGTCGATTGTCTCCGGCGGTCGCGATCGTAGCTGTGTTCCGGGTGCCTCCGGAAAGTCGCACCGAGCGGGAGCGCGGACATCTGCCCCTTCACGGCCGCCGTGACATGGGCCGAACCGCGGAAGGGCCCTCCGAGCCGTGTCGGAGGACCCCGGTTCCGCAGCCCCTCGTGCGCTCTCGTGACGGTCAGTTCCGGTGGATGTCCGCCCCCGGGCCGAGCGGCAGGTCGAAGCCGTAGAAGACGCCCAGCGCGATCAGCCAGGCCACCAGGAAGGGAACGACGAAGACGAACAGGCGGGAGAGGATCGTCCCCAGCTTCGCGTCGGGTTCGTAGCGGCGCAGGATGATGAGCATCAGGAAGACGTAGGGGTTCAGCGGTGTGATCATCTGGGTCGCCGAGTCACCGATGCGGAACGCCGCCTGGGTGATGGCCGGCTCGAGACCGATGAGCATGAACGCGGGTACGAAGACCGGGGCGACCAGGGACCACAGCGCCGATCCCGAGGTCACGAACAGGTTCAGCAGACAGACCAGCAGGACGAACAGGACCAGCCCCGTGAAGCCTGTCAGTCCGGCCGACTCGAGGAGCGCGGCGCCCTTCACGGCCAGCAGGGTCCCGACGTTCGACCAGTCGAATACGCCGATGACCTGGGCGATCACCAGGATCAGCACGATGTACGCGGACATGCCGGTGATCGATTCGGCCATCATCTCCGGTACGTCGCCGGCCTTGCGCACCTTGCCGGTGGCCTTGCCGTAGACGACGCCCGCGATCAGGAAGGCGACGAACAGCAGAGGCACGATGCCGGTCAGCACCGGGGAGGGCACCAGCGCGCCGCCCTCGCCCCGCAGCGCCGAGCCCGGCAGGAGCCAGCAGACGATGACCACGGCCGCGTACACCAGGACCGACAGCCCCGCGATCCGGAGTCCGCGGCGCTCCGCGGCGGTGACCTCCAGGGTGGGCCTGTAGCCGTCGTCGTCCGCCGTCGTCTCCGCGCCCGCCGGTGACACCTCCACCGCGGCGGGCAGGCGGGGTTCGAGGACGCGGTCGATGAGAAAGCCGCCGATGAGGGCGAGGACGATGCTCGCCGCAGCGGTGAAGAAGTAGTTGATGAGGATGTGCGTGGGTGCGTCCTCCCCGCCCGGCAGGACGGCGGCGGCCTGCTCGGTTATGCCCGTGTAGAGGGCGTCCAGCGCGCCGATGGAGAAGCCGGCGGCGTAACCGGCGCACACGCAGGCGAACCCGCCGATCAGACCGGCGATCGGGTTCCGGCCGGCGCCCTTGAAGACGAGCGCGGCCAGCGGCGGGATGATGAGGATCGCCACGTCGCTCATCAGGTGCCCCTGGGCGGCGACGAACGCCACCAGGTACGGCAGCAGCGCCTTAGGGGCCCGTCCGATGGACACGCGGACGGCTGTCTCCAGCATCCCTGTGCGTTCGGCGACCCCGACGGCGGCCATCATGAGCAGCACGGTGCCCAGGGACGGGAAGCCGGTGAAGTTGGGGATGAAGTTCTCCAGCAGCCAGGTGATCCCTTCGCCGGTGAACAGGCCCTTCACTTCGAGGACTTCGTCGTCGCCCGGCACCGTCACCGTGGCCCCGGCGGCGGCCAGAGCGGTGGAGACGATGCCGAGGAGGGCGAAGAGACAGAGGAACAGCACGACGGGGTGCGGGAGTCTGTTGCCCGCACGCTCGATGCCGCCAAGTACCTTGTCGAGGAGCGCGTTGCCCCCGGAGGTCGCGGGGGTCTCGGTACGCGAGGTCATCGGCTCCCCACCCCCGTGTCCGGGCGCCTGCCGGCCGCGTCCGTGAGCAGGTCCTTGCGCACGGCCCCGCGCTGCGCGACGAGGACGACGCGGGACGGGTCGGCGAGCACCGAGATGTCGGCCAGGGGGTCGCCGTCGCACACCACCAGATCGGCTTCCTTGCCTGCCTCCAGGGTGCCGATGCGGTCGTCGAGTCCGAGGAGCCGAGCGGAGGTGAGGGTGCCGGCGGTGATCGCCTGAAGCGGCGTCATGCCCAGGGACGTGAGGTGGAGCAGCTCGCGCAGGTTGCGGCCGTGCGGAACCATCGCCGCGTCGGTGCCCATGGCGATCTTCATCCCGTCGGCGATGGCCGCGGCTATGTTGGTGCGGGTGATGTCCGACCAGCGGAGCTTCTTCTCGTAGTGGAAGGGTTCCATGGTCGCCTTGTCGATGCCGTCGAACACCGTGGAGAGGGTCGGGACGAGGAACACACCCTGTTCCCCGGCGAGTTCCCTGGCCTGTGCGGTCATGCCGTAACCGTGCTCGACGCTGGTGACACCGCCCCGTACGGCGTTGAGGATGCCGGCCGTGCCCTGCGCGTGCGCGGCGACGGGACGGCCGCCGTGCCGGTCGGTCTCCTCCACGACCGTGCGGATCTCCTCGACGGTGAGGCCTTCGTCGTCGGGCTGGTCGTACGGGCTGGACATGCCGCCGGTGGCGCAGATCTTGATCACGTCGGCACCGGACCGCAGCAGCCTGCGCACCGCCAGGCGTACCTCGTCGGGCGTGTCGGCGATCTCTCCCATACCGGCGCTGGTGTCGAAGCCGCAGTCGGTGTGGAAGTCGGCGTGGCCGCCGGTGTGGCTGAGGATGCGCACCGCGGTGTGCAGGCGCGGTCCGGCGGTCAGGCCCTGGGCGACCGCCTCCCTGAAGCCCGCCGACAGTCCGCCCAGGTCACGGGCCGTGGTGACACCGGCGTCCAGGGTGACGCGGAGCCGGGAAGCGGTGCGGAAGACCTCCAGGGCGGGGTCCTCGGTGAAGCGCCGCACCATGTGCCGCGCCGAATCGACGCCCAGGTGGACGTGGGCGTCGACGAAACCGGGGAGCACCGTGCGGCCCGCGACATCGATGGTGCGGGCGCGGTCCGGCGCCGGGGGCGCGGTGGCGGCGGGCCCGGCATGGACGATCACGCCGTGGTCGTCCACATCGACCACGGCATCGGCGACCGGCTCGGACCCGGTGCCGTCGATGAGCCGCGCGCCGGTCAGACGCAGCGACGCGGCGGCGGGCAGAACGGGGGCGGAGGGCGCGGGGGAGGAAGGGGGTGTACTCATGGCGACCTACCTTCCAGAACCGGAATTACGCGCCCGTAAAATCGCCGGAACTGGACACGATCTCTCACCGGATGCAGGATTCGGCCACCCCATGCAGACGCAGAACATGCCGCACCCCGACGAACTGGACCTCGCGATCATCCACGCCCTGCAGACGCGGCCGAGGGTGCCGTGGACTCTGCTCGGCGAGGTCCTGGGAATCGACCCGGTCACCGCGGCCCGCCGCTGGGACCGTCTGGAGCGGACCGGAACGGCCTGGGTGGACGGCTACCTCTCGCCCGGCCACGACGACGGTGTCTACGCACAGGTCGAGATCGACATGGGCGGTCTTCCGGTCGAGTCGACCCTGGACAGCCTGGCCCGGGACAGCCGCATCCTGAGTCTCAAGCAGACCACCGGGAGCCGGGACCTGCTCGCCATCGTGGGCGCGGCCGGCCTCGACGACCTCTCCCGCCTGGTCGGTCAGCGCATCGCCCCCCTTCCGGGGATACGCACCACCCGGGTCCACGTCATCACCGCCATTCCCTTCGAGGGCGACCGATGGAGGCTGCGCAGCCTCAGCCGGGCCCAGCAGAAGGCCCTGGCGGTGCCCCGGGAGGAGGTGCCGGACGAGCCACTGCGACCGGTGGACCGGGAGCTGGCCCTCGCACTCGGGCACAACGGGCGCATGCCGGTGCGCGACCTGGCCGCGGCGGCGGGCACCAGCACGGCCACCGCCCGCCGCCGACTGCGCGTCCTCACCGGCAACCGGCGTCTGGCACTGCGGTGCACGCTCGCCCGTCCGCTCACCGGCTTTCCGGTGTCGGTGGTGTACTTCGCGTCCGTCCCGGCGCGCCACCTCGAGGACACCGTCGCCTCGCTGCGCACGCTGCCCGAACTGCGTATGTGCACCGTGACCACCGGCCGCGACAACCTCATCCTCGACCTGTGGCAGCGCGATCTGGCCGACGTCCACAGCATGGAGGCCCATCTGGAGAGCCGGCTCGCCGTCCACCGGCTGCGCATCACCGAGCGGGCGATCGTGCTCCGCACCGTGAAGCACGTCGGCCGCATCCTGGACCGGAACGGCCGCAGCATCGGCCTCGCGCCGGTGAACTACTGGGCGGAGCCGGACCTCGCGTGACCGGCGGATGACCGGCGCGACGCGAGCGCCTGTTGCCGATCCCGCGCCGCCCGTTCGACCCAAGAGCTTTCCGCGCGGGGCGGGGGCCGATACCCTTCACTCCCGTACCAGTCGCCCCAACGCCCATCGTGCCGGGCCCGCGTAGGCCGCGACAGCGACGGCAGGGCCCTCGATCCGGAGTTTCGTGGCCGATCCGCCGGGCCGGCGCAGGACCTCGTGACGCAGCCGCAGGCCCACCGGCCCGAGCCGGACCCTCCACGCCCACCGCCGCCGCTCGTCGTCCACCGACTCGACGACGAAGGCCGCCGTGACACCGAAGAGCGAGACGATCTCACCCCGGGTGCCCGGCCTGAGCCGTTCCTCGTCCACGCGTACCGCTCTGATCTGCGGCGACCAGGACGGCCAGCAGGCAGGTGTGACGTAGCGCAGCCACACGTCCTCGGCCGACGCGGGGCCCTCTGCCCGGAGCCTCATGACCGCCATCGGTCGGTGCCCGGATCAACCGGCCTGGTCGTGGACGAACTCGTTGAGGGCCTTGCCCGGCCGCAGGGCGGCCTCGCCGCCCACGTGGTGGAAACTGCCGAAGCCCACCAGGGTGACCGTCCTACCCGCTTTGAGCGCCTCGGCGATCGCCCCAGCCTCTGCGACCGTGCCGAACACGGCGTCGACAACCCTGCCGATCTGGTCGGCGGACAGCTCGCCGCCGTCCGCCGTCTTGCGCCCGATCGCCTCGATCAACCCGGACCTGTCCATGCGAAGCACCCTTTTCCCGCCGACGAAGACGCGCGACGGACATGACCCGGCCACCGGAACCGGCCCTGTCTTCCGCCACGCGGTGTCACCAGGGTGACACCGCGGGAGCGCCCGCGCACGACGCCGTACGCCGGCCGGGAGGTTCCGGGCGGAACGTCGGCCGGCGGCTCACGCCTCAGGTGTCGCGGGTGGCGAGCATTCCCAGCGTGGCGAGTCCGAGGACCACCCAGCCGAACCAGAGCCAGCCATTGCTCCCCAGTGCCACTGTGTACGCCGTCACCGCGACCAGCGCGCCGACGGTGAGCACTCCCATGGTTTTCGTGGATCCAGGCATGAGCACACGCTCCTCACCCGGCCGCACGGCCGTTGCAGCCATGGTCACCCCTGGGGCGTGCCCACCGCTACTGTCCGCGCGCCTGCAATGAGGCGAGATAGGCGTTGTACGCCTTCAGTTCCTGGTCACCGTCACGGTCGGCGGCCCGGTCGGAGCGCCTGGCGGTCCGCTGCTCGGAGCGGTACCACTGGAAGACCAGCGCGATCAGGACCAGCACGGACGGGATCTCGCTGAACGCCCAGGCGATGCCGCCGGCCGCGGACTGATCGCTCAGGGCGTCGATGCCGAGCGAGGCCGGGGGATTCTCGTACGCCTTCACCATCGGCTGGCTCGCCATCATCAGCGCGATCCCGAAGAAGGCGTGGAAGGGCATGCCCGCGAAGAGCTCCAGCATCCGCATCACGTAGCCGGGCCGGTGCGGGCCGGGGTCGACACCCATGATCGGCCAGAAGAACACCAGGCCGACTGCCAGGAAGTGCACCATCATCGTGATGTGCCCCGTCTTCGACCCCATCAGGAAGTCGAACAGCGGGGTGAAATAGAGCCCGTACAGGCTCGCGATGAACAGCGGGATCGTGAACACCGGATGCGTGACGATCTTCATGTAGCGGCTGTGGAGCAGCTTGAGCAGCAGCTCGCGCGGACCTGTACGGCCCCGCCCCGCCACGGGCAGCGCCCGCAGCGCCAGCGTCACCGGGGCACCCAGCAGCAGGAGGATCGGCGACACCATGCTGATCACCATGTGCTGCACCATGTGCACGCTGAACATGACCATGCCGTAGTCGTTGAGCCCCGTGCACATCACCAGGGCGATGGACAGCACGCCGAGGACGAAGAACACGGTCCTGTTCACCGGCCAGCGGTCGCCCCGGGCGCCCAGCCGCGCGACCCCGTAGCCGTACAGGGCGAGTGCGGTGACGCAGCCGATCAGGAAGAACGGGTCCGCGGAGAACTCGAGCCCACGTCCCAGCGTGAACGGCGGCAGATCCATGTTCATGCCGTGCCCGCTGTGGTCCATCTTTCACTCCCGCTGGGGACGTCCCCGTTTCGTGCCGGTTGTCCGGTCCAGACTAGAACCGCCCCCGTCC
>NZ_JBHWZS010000189.1:0-16695 GCF_042728155.1 Streptomyces sp. NPDC060209 | reverse complement strand
GTTGCCCACCCGCCGGCCGCGTCGGCAAGGAAGGGCCCGCCAGGGTTCTTCGTGTCCAGTGAAAGGACATCCAGCACGTGCGTACGCGAATGCTCGTCCTCTCCGCGCTCTCCGGCGCCGCTCTGCTCGCCGCGACACTCCCGGCCGAGGCGGCCGGGGACGCGGGAAGCCCCGTCGGGGCCGCTGAGCTGCTGGCCAAGGTGAAGAACTGCACCCGGATCTCCCAGGGGAAGTACCGGACCGACCAGAGCGCAGCCGCCACGATCCCGGTCTGCGGGACCGACGAGGCCGTGTTCTGGGAAGCAGACATGGACATCGACTGCGACGGCCAGGTCAGCACCGTCTGCAGCACGAAGACCGACCCCTCCTTCCAGCCACAGACGGCCTTCCAGGGATCGGACGGCAAGTACCTGGACTCCTCCAAGGTGCCGTTCGTCGTCGTCCCCGGCCCCGGGCCGCTCTGGAACTACGCCACGTCGGGGATCAAGGGCGGTGGCGTGGCCGCCGTCATCTACGGCGGCAAGGTCCGCTACGCCGTCGTCGGAGACACCGGGCCCACCGGGATCATCGGCGAGGGCTCGTACGCGCTGGCCCAGTCGCTCGGCATAGATCCCGACCCGAAGACCGGCGGCACGGCGTCCGGTGTCACCTACATCCTCTTCAGGAACTCCAAGGCGTCACCGATCGAGAGTCCTGCCGCCGCCGCCAGCGCCGGCGAGGCGCTGGCCAGGAAGTTCGCCGACGGAGTCTGAGAGGCCGGAGCGCCGGCAGGATCCGGGGCCGTCGTCGGTGATGGCCCCGGTGCCTTCGGCGTGGGCCGCCCGGCTGCCGTCACCCGCGCGCAGGGTCCAGCCGCATCGCCCTGCCCACGCCGTGGCCGCCGAAGCCCTCCGGGATGCCGTACCCGGCGTCCCGGCACACCGTGCCGATCGCGTGGGCGATGTCGCCGATCCCGTTGCCCACGACGGCCGCCGCGATGCCCGCGTCCAGTGCGGCGTACGCCGTGTCGATCAGCCGGATGTCCTCGGGCCTCGACCGGCCGGCGTTGCGGCGGACGGCCGAGTCACCTTGAGTTGCACCATTCCAATTACTATACCGGCCCGATCGGTATTAGAATGACGGCATGGTACGGAATCCACTGACCCCCGAAGAGCGCCGTCGCGGCGAGCGGCTCGGCGAACTGCTGCGTGAGGCGCGGGGTGGACGCAGTATGGTCGCGGTCGCCGCGAGCGCGGGAATCTCGGCCGAGACGCTCCGCAAGATCGAGACGGGCCGGGCCCCCACCCCCGCGTTCTTCACGGTGGCGGCGCTCGCGGGAGCCCTCGGACTGTCGATGGACGAGCTGCTCCCACGATGTGCGCCGGTCTCTCAGGTCTCCGGCCCGCTGCTGGAACCGGGGGAGCTGCCGCTCACGGCGTGAGCCGAGTATGGTCGCGCCCGTGACTCTCCAGGACTTCGCCCGCAGCGAGTACGTCAGCCTGACCACCTACCGGAAGAACGGCACGCCCGTGGCCACGCCCGTCTGGGCGGCGGTGGACGGCGACGTCCTCTACGTCTGGACCCGGTCCGACTCGTGGAAGGTCAAGCGGCTGCGCAACGACGGCCGGGTCGTCGTCACCGTCTGCGACGCCCGCGGCCGCGTCGCCGAGGGTGCGCCCAGCGCCGAGGGGACGGCTCGGCTGCTCGACGGCGACGCGATGGCGGTGGTGCGCAAGGTGCTCGCCCGCAAGTACACCTGGAAGTTCTGGCTCGTGGACTGGCCCGCCATGGTCGTCCGGCTCGGTAAGCGGCCCCACACGGGGATCGCCGTCACCTTCTGACGGGGGCGCGCCGGGCCCCGGCCGCGCTCCGGACGCACCATCCCGGAAAAGCGCGCGTAGCCCTCCCGTAACACGCCTGCGGTCGAATGCCCGCGGACTGGAATGCTCCAGTCCCTGGCGACCGGTGAGGGCGACGGTGACAGTGCATCAGCATGCGGTGGAAGTAAGGACGTTCGCACAGTACCTACGAGACCTGGCTGCCCTGCTCGATCCAGGGCAGGGCTGGTACGGAGTCTTCTCCGCACGCGATCCCGAAGGCATGCGCGCCTGCTTCGACGGCTCGGAGGTGCCGCCCTGGGATGTGGTCGAGTCGTTGCTGCAGGACCTCGCCGCGGTGCGCGGCACCGCGTACGCCGCGAGCGAATCCGTACGGGCCGCCGCGCTGTGCGCCGCGTCCGCCGCCGCGCACGACAGGCGCCCGGGTGGGCGGCAGGCCCTCGCCGACCGGCTGGGCATGATGCTCCGGGAACAGTCGTACGCGGCCCGGCGGATGCGGGCAGCCGGTACGGACGGGGAGTCGGACGCCCTGGCCTGGGCGCGGGACGACCACACCCGCGCCACGGTGCGCTGCGCGGAGATCCGCGACCGGCTGGCGGCGGTGGAGCGGACGGTGCCGGACAGCTGGTTCCGGGGGCAGGACGATGCGGGCGCTCCGGATGCCGGGGGCGGGCTCTCGATTCCTGGCCCCCGCCGCCCGGAAGGGGCAGGCGCCGACCTCGCAGGCTCAGGCCCGGACAGGGAACCCGCCCCCACGCCCGTGGCCAAGCGCAGGAAGCCGCGAGGGGCGCGCTTCGCAGGCCTGGACATCGAGGACGAGGCGGAGGTGAATCCGCTCCCGTCGGCCGTGCCCGGCCGGCCCGTCCTCTCACCGGTCGCCGCCGCCCCGCGCGGGGCGCGTTTCAGCGGCGCTCCGGCCGAGGAGAGCACGGCCCTGGCCCCGCGTGTCCCGGAACCCGACCCCGCCGCACGACGGGCCGCCGAGGAAGCCGTCGCACTGCTCGTACGCCTGCGCGCGGAGGGCCGCAGCGGTGAGGCGCACGTCGTGCTCTGCGAGGCGGCCGCGTGGCCCGCAGGGCATCTGCCGGTTCTCGCCGTCGCCCTGCACCGGGCGGACCTGGACGCCGACTGGGCGACTCTGCTGTGGGAGGTGTCCTCCCTTCCGCCCGCCGGACTCGCCGCGGCCGCGGGTGCGCTGGCCGCCGCGGGCCACGCAGACGACTGCGGGCAACTGCTGCGGCAAGGGGTGGCACGGCCCGCCGACGAGATCGCCGATGCCGTGGTCGCCCTCGACCGGGCCGGCCTGGAACCGGAGGCGCGGGCGCTGCTGGGTGCGTTCGTCCGCGTACGCACTCCGCAGGACGCGGCGCGCATCGCCGAGGGCGGACCGCGCCACCTCGTCCCCCGACTTCTGGCCGCCGCACGCGAGGTGTCGGCGGCACGGGAGTGGGACCTGGTCCACGCGCTGCGGGTGGCGGGCATCGCGGCGCCGTAGGGGCACGGCCACGGGCTCCGGCACCCCGCCCCGGCCGGCTCGTAGCGGGCCAGGGGGCTCCCGGTCGCCGCCACGGGCCCGGATAGACTCGTCCGCATGGTCCGACCGTCCCGTGGCGATACGAGCCCCGGGATGTGGCGTCGCGAGGCGGGCACCGTGGTGCGCCGGGTCGCGCCGTTCCCGGAGCAGGCGATACCACCTTTCGCCATCATCGCCGGGCTGCAGATTCCCCGCGTTCCAACGGAGTGGGCGCCGCACTCGCATCCCCTGCACGAGCTCGTCTGGGTACGCGGGGGGACGCTGACGTCCCGGGTGGAGGACCGCGTCTTCACCGTGTCCGAGGGCCACGGGCTGTGGATGCCCGCCGGAGTGGTGCACGGGGGCAGGGCGACAGCGGGCGCGAAGTTCTACGAAGCCTTCTTCGCCCCCGACCGCGCGCCGTTCGCGTTCGAGGAGCCGAGAGCGATCGCGATGACGCCGTTGCTGGAGTCGCTGCTGACGCATCTGTCCGGCACGGATCTGGATGTCGCGGCCAGAGCGAGGGCGGAGTCGGTCGTGTTCGACGTGCTCCAGCCGTCGGAACGCCAGTTCGCGTTGCAGCTGCCCGGCGACCCGCGGATCGACGCGATCGCGGAAGCGCTGCTGGACGATCCCGCCGACTGCCGCTCGCTGGAGGAGTGGGCGCGGTGGCTGGGGATCAGCGACCGCACAGTCACCCGCGCGTTCCGCCACGCGACAGGTCTGTCCTTCGCACAGTGGCGGCAGGTGCTGCGTGTGCATCGGGCGCTGACGCTCCTCTCCGAGGGGCTCGACGTGGCGACCGTCTCCGAGACGCTCGGCTACGCGCAGCCCAGCACCTTCATCGCCTCCTTCCGGAGGGTCATGGGAACCACGCCGGGCGCATTCTTCGACGCGGCCGGCAGTGCACCCGAAGGTGTCCGGAATCCCGTATCGCCTGTCCAGAACTCCTGATTGCCGACACGGCAAACGGAACATACTCTTCTCTGAGTTAGGCAACCCTTAGTTGTTGCTGCCGCGAACGGTGCTGTCCGTTCGCGGGAGAGTCCGCTGCCCGGACGGTGAAAGCCGGACGGAGGGTGCCGCAGCCCCTGCCCCTCCGACCGTCCGGACCCACCCATGTTCAAAAGCCCCTCCCGGCGCGCCGGTTCCCCCGTGGCCGAACCCGCCACGCCGGTGGCCGCCCTCAACGGTCACGACCTGGTGCTGCGGTACAACGGCACACCGGTCGTCCACGGCGTCTCCCTGGCACTGGAACCCGGCCGCGCGACCGCTCTGGTGGGGCCGAACGGCAGCGGGAAGTCCACGCTGCTGCGCGCTCTCTCCCGACTGCACCGGGTGGACGGCGGCCGGGTGACGCTCGGCGCCCCCGAGGGACCGTCCGAGCGCGACGCGGCTTTGCTCAGCGCCCGTCAGTTCGCCCGCGAGGTCACTCTGTTCTCCCAGTCGAGGCCCGCGCCCCAAGGGCTGACGGTCAAGGAGGTCGTGGCGTTCGGACGCCACCCGTACCGGCGTGGCTTCGCCGGACCGACCGCCGAGGACCGGAGCGCCATCGACCGCGCCATGGGCGTCACCGGCGTGCGGGACATGGCCGGCCGGCCGGTCGGGGAACTGTCCGGCGGCGAGATGCAGCGTGTCTGGCTCGCGGCCTGCCTGGCCCAGGACACCGGCGTCGTGCTGCTGGACGAACCGACCAACCACCTGGACCTGCGCTACCAGATCGAGACGCTCGACCTGGTGCGCGATCTCGTCGAGGAGCACGGCATCGCGGTCGGGATCGTGCTGCACGACCTCGACCAGGCGTCCCGCGTCGCGGACACGCTGGTCCTGATGCGCTCCGGCCGCGTACACGCGGCAGGCGCACCCGCGGACGTGCTCACCGCGCAGAACATCGGCGAGGTCTACGACATCCGCGTCGAGGTCGGCGTCGACCCCCGCACGGGCCGTCTCCGTATCGACCCACTCGGGCGACACCCCTCCTGAGTGGGCCAACCCGTCTGAAGCGGCACATCCGCCGCTGCAACGAATCGCAAGAAAGAGGATCGTTCATGAACCGTGCCCGTCGCCTGGCGGCGTCAGCCTCCGCGGGGCTCATCGTCCTCGCCGCAACGGCTTGCGGCACGACCGACGTCGACAAGGCCGGGACCGGCGGCAGCGCCGCCGCGAAGCCCGCGTCGGAGAGCTGCGCCGAGGACACCACGACCACCTCGACGAAGCCGGTCTCCTTCACGGACGGCGTCGGCCGGAAGGTGAAGCTCGACAAGCCCGCCGAACGGATCGCGGTCCTGGAGTGGCAGCAGGTCGAGGACGCGCTGACCCTGTGCGTCACCCCCACCGCGGTCTCCGACGCCAAGGGATACAGCACCTGGGTCAGCGCGGAGAAGCTGCCCGGCGGGGTGACCGACATCGGCACCCGTGAGGAGCCCGACCTCGACACCCTCTACGCGGCGAAGCCCGACCTCATCGTCGTGGAGGCGTTCGACGCCGACGACGAGACCCTCGCCAAGCTGGAGAAGCGAGGCGTCCCCGTGATGGCCACGCGGGGGGCGAACCCGAAGGACCCGATCGGGAACATGCGAGAGGTGTTCAGCATGATCGGCGAGGCGACGGGGCGCACCGAGCGGGCCGACCAGGTGCTCAAGGAGTTCGACGAGCACCTCGCGACGGCGAAGAAGCAGGTCACCGACGCCGATCTGCCGACGAAGGACTTCGTGTTCTTCGACGGATGGCTGGAGGGCGGCAACCTCACCGTCCGCCCCTACAGCAAGGGCGCCCTGTTCACCGAGATAGGCGAAGAGCTCGGCATGAAGTCCGCGTGGACCGACGACGTCAACAAGGCTCACGGCGACGGGGGTGTCGATCCCTCCTACGGCCTCGCGCAGACCGACGTCGAGGGACTCACCTCGGTGGGGAACGCCAACCTCTTCTACGCCAACGACGAAGGCGCCGGGGGCTACGTCGCCGCACTGGCGAAGAACCCGCTCTGGAAGTCCATGCCGGCCGTGAAGGAAGGCCGCGCGCACGCGTTCCCGGCGCGGGTGTGGGGCGCCGGCGGTCCGCGCTCCTGCGAGCAGGCGATCGACGCCTACGTCGACGTACTCGACAAGAAGTGAGCACACTGCGGACATCGGCACCCCGGGGGGAAGCGCTGCCGCGCGCCGAGCACGGCGGCGGTCCCACCGGGGTGGCCGTCCTGGTACTCCTTCTCGCCGTGACCGCCCTGGTGGGCATGTGGCACCTGACGCAGGGGACGTCGGGCGTCGGCGTCGGCGACCTGGTGCGGTACCTCGCCGGGGAACGGGAGAACACCGGCGGGGCGCCGGTCGGCGAGATCCTCACCGGCTCGCGCCTGCCGCGCCTGCTCGCGGGCGTGGCGGTGGGCTTCGCCCTCGGCTCGGCCGGCACGCTGCTGCAGTCCGTCACGCACAACGCGCTCGCCTCCCCCGACACCCTCGCGGTCACGGCCGGGGCCTACTTCACGCTCTCGCTCGTCGCGGCCCTCGGCCTCGCCGTCCCGCTCTGGGCGTCGGGCGCCGTCGCCTTCGCCGGCGGCCTGGCAGCGGCGGCGCTCGTGCTGCTCCTCGCGGGCCGGGCCGCGGGCACCACGGGCACCCGCCTCGTCCTCGCCGGATCGGCGACGGCGATGGCCCTGGACGCGGCGACCGGGATGCTCCTCATCCTGTTCAAGCAGAACACGACCGGTCTCTTCGCCTGGGGGAGCGGTTCGCTCGCCCAACTGAACATCGACGCGTCGGTACGCGCCTTCCCCGTGGTGGCCGTGGTGCTGTGCGTCGCCCTGGCGCTGTCCCGCCGGCTGGACGTGATGCACCTCGGCGACGACGCCGCGTCCACCCTCGGCGTGCCCATCCGGAGCACCCGCGTGACCGCCGTGCTCTGTGCGGTGCTCCTGACCAGCGCGGCGGTGACACTCGCGGGCCCGATCGCCTTCGTCGGCCTCGGCGCCCCGGTCCTGGCCCGCCTGATCGCGGGACGGGTCCGGGCGCTGCGCCCGCACCTCCTCCTGGTGCCCGCGGCCGGGCTGCTCGGCGCGCTGCTCATCCTGCTCGCGGACGCGTCGCTGCGCGCGGTGCAGGGCGCGGACGGGGCCGCCTCCATACCCACCGGCGTGCCGACCGCACTGCTCGGCTCCGTCGTGATCGTGGTCCTCGCGCTCCGCCTCCGCGACACGGGCCGGCTCCGGGAGCCACCGCACGCGCGGGTCGCCGCACGGTCGCGCCGGGCGTTCCTCCTCGTCGTGCTCGGCGCGGTGACACTCCTGGCCGGGGCGGCCCTCGTGGCGGTACTGGCGGGAAGCCTCTGGCTGCGGACGGGGGACATCGCCCTCTGGCTTCAGGGCGCCGCCCCCGAACTGATCGGGCAGGCGCTCGACGACCGGGTCCCGCGCGTGGTCGCCGCGGTTCTCGCCGGCGCGGCACTCGGTCTGGCCGGATGCGTCGTACAGGGAGCGGTGCGCAATCCGCTGGCGGAGCCGGGCGTGCTCGGCATCACGGCGGGCGCCGGGCTGGGCGCGGCGGCCGTCGTCACCTCGGGCCTGTCCGGCGGACGGCCGCTGCTCATCGCGGCCGCGGTCGCGACGGGACTCGCCACGTTCGCGCTGATCGCCCTGCTGTCCTATCGCGGCGGCTTCCTGCCCGACCGGTTCGTGCTGATCGGCATCGGCTGCGGGTACGGCCTCAGCTCCGTCACCACCTTCCTCCTGCTGCGTGCCGATCCGTGGAACACGCCCCGGATCTTCACCTTCCTCTCCGGCACGACCTACGGGCGCACGCTGTCCGACGTCGTACCGGTCGCGGTGGCCCTGGCGCTCGCGCTCCCCGTGCTGCTCGCCATGCGCGGCAGGCTCGACCTGCTCGCCGTCGACGAGGACACCCCGCGCATAGTCGGCGTCAGGCCGGTACGCACACGCTTCACCGCACTGACCATCGCAGCGGTGCTCGCGGCGCTCAGCGTGATCGCCGTCGGCGTCGTCGGTTTCGTGGGGCTCGTCGCCCCGCACCTCGCCCGGTCACTGGTGGGCGCCCGGCACGGCCGTGCGATCCCGGTCGCGATGCTGCTCGGCGGACTGCTGGTCTGCGTGGCCGACGCACTCGGCCGCACCCTCGTCGCACCCGCCCAGGTGCCGGCGGGCCTCATGATCGCCCTGGTCGGTGGCCCGTACTTCGTCTGGGTGCTCCGGAAGTCCCGTGCATGACGCCCGGCCGCAGGAGCGCACCCGTCGACCGTCCCGAACCCCAGGGCCCGAGTCCACGCCGCCACGAACCCGCGGGCGAACTCCCGTCCCTCCCCCTCCGACCCGCCAGGAGCACCGGAATGCCGCCTCAGCAGGAAACGCCCGTGAAGAGCGTCGTCGTCCCGTTCGAGCCCGACACGTCGCCGGCCCTGCTGAGGCGGCTCGGACACCACGAGGTCCCGGAGCGCCGGCACACGGTCGACCGCTCCGCCCACGCCCCCCACATCGTGGCCGTTCCGGGTGACGACGGCGAGGACTGGGCCGCTGCCGCGCTCGTGACGGCACGCCCGCAGACGGCCTACCTGAAGATCGTCGACGCCGTCGGCGACGTGCCCGCAGCCGTCGAGGCCGTCGTCGCCCACGCACGCCGCCGGGGGCTCGTGCAGGTCAAGTGGGAAGGATGGAACGCGAGTCCGGAGGTCGCCGCTGCCGCCGGATTCGTCCCGCTGCGTCCTCCGATCACGCCGGTGGAGGAAGGCGCAGGGCCCGAGACCGGTTACGTCCGCTGGCTACGCGACGGCGCGGGGGCCGAACCCCCGTACTACGGGCAGACGACGCACTTCACATGCGGCGCAGTCACCGCCCTGGTCGCGCAGGCGCACGCGGGGACGCTGCCGCGGGAGGCACTCGACCGCCGGGCCGAGCTGACGCTGTGGCGCGACGCGACCAACTTCCCCGCGTGCGAGCCCGTCGGACTGGGCGTCGCCGTGCGCCGGGCGTGGCCGTCGTCCCCCGTCACGGTCCACCTCGACGCGGACCGGCCCGTCCTGCTCGACCACTACCCGGAGAACGAGCAGGAGTGGCGTGCCCTGCTCCAGCGCACGTCGCGCACGGAGGCCGGACGGGCCGGCGTCCCGATCGACCCGCACCACCTCTCCCTGACCGCGATCCGGAGCGCGATCGGCCGACGGGAGCATGTGCTGCTCCTGGTCTCGCTCGCCGGGATGCAGGGGTTCGACGTGCCGCACTGGGTGCTCTGCCACGGCGCCGTACCCGGCGCCGTCGTGATCGAGGACCCGTGGTCCAACGCGGCCGCGGGGGACACCTGGGTCGACGCCCATCTGCTGCCCGTCCCCGACCCGTCGCTCGACACCATGTCGACCATCTCGGCAGACCGCTTCCGCGGCGCCGTGGCCATCGGCCGCCCGCCGGGCGGTGCGTCCTCCGCCGAACCGGCAGACGAGTAGCCCCCATTGCCGTCGCCCGCCCGGCATCGTGACGAAACCCCTGCGGGCTCCCTCGTCGTCGCACCCGGGCCGAAGCTCCCGCCGTCGGACCGCTCCAGGGGCCCGGAGCGCTGTCTGCCGCTCTCCGCGGCCTGTGGTCGATGCATGTCGCCAGTCCCCGTGGACTTGGGGAGATAAATCCCACTTCACCCTTTATCGTCGGTCGAGGCACAGCCACACAAGTGGTGAATGTCCCCCCAGTGATGTGGAGGCACCATGCTTACCAAGGAGTTCACTCTCACTGCGACACCGGCCCAGACCACCACGCTGAGCGCGCTGATGGCGGAGCCCGAGGCGGCCGTCAGCGACGCCCCGCTGTACACCCCGGAGGCCGCGGGCTTCCTGCTCGCGCTCCTGCTCCTGTCTCCCAAGGAGCCGAAGGAGCCCCGGGGCAAGTGAGTTCCCACTCCGCATTCGCCGAGGCGGCCGACGCCCTGGCAGGCAGTGTCCTCGGTGCCCTCAGTGGCACCGGGGACGCTGTGCAGCTGGCGCGGTACGTCGACGACGCCCCCGACACCCTCGCGGCACTGGCGGCCGTCCGGGTGCTGGGGGCCGACGTCTTCAGCCCCCACCTCCTCGGGGGCCACCCCTTGCAGGCGCAGGACGCGGCCGTCGTGGCCAAGGCCTTCGACGCCTTTCCCCCGTCCGACACCCCGGAAGAGGCGGCGGTCGCCCGGCGCGACCACGCCACCGCGGTCCTGCTCGCCCGGCTCTCCGGGGACGACACCCTGCGAGCGGTCGCGCCCGTACCACCGGACGACGCCGAGCTCACCCGTACCGCGGACTGGAGCAGTTGGTCCGTCCGGATGGCCCAGCTCGCACCGCTCGCCACGCTCGGCCTCGACGGCCCGGCCCACGAGGCGGCCCGCGACGGGGTCCTGTCGCTGAGCCGCGGGCTCAGCCGCTCGCTCCTGCGCCGCGACTTCCCCACCGCAGTGCGCCTCGTCCGCTGGCTGGCCTGGCTGCAGTACGAAGGCGCCGAACTGCCCCTGGACCCGGGCCTCGCGGCCGAGCACGTGTGGCTGGTGGGCGGGGCGGGACCGCGCGCCGCCCTGGACCTGGCGATCGCCCGCCACTTCCTCGAACTGCGGCCCGGTACGCCCCCCAAGGAGGCGGCACGCACATGACGACGATCTCCGAGCCTGTCACCCGGGCGGCCCGCAGCATGGCGGACCGTGCGCTGTCGTGGCTGCACGCGAACCGGGACCTCGGCGGCCTGCCGCCGGGCACGACCGAGACCATGGCCGACCCCGACAGCGTCTACAAGCCCCTGGGGGAAACCACCCTGGCCGCCTCCCTGATCCTGCGTGACGGTGTCGCCGGGCCCGGTCGCCTGGCCGCCGCGCAGAGTCTGATGGACTTCACCTGGGAGCAGTTCAGGGGCGGCGACATGATCTACGAACGCCAGCTCCGCCACACGCTGATGACGGACCCGCTGGAGATGTACGCCCCCTTCGTCCGCTGCGGCTACCGGCACGAGGGGCTCGACCGGCTCCTCGCCCATCGGTCCCGCATGCGGTCGGTGAGCAGCGTCGAGGTGCTGCCGAACCGGCGGCTCGCCGTCGCCAACGCCGCCCGGGTCGTGGGCCTGGAGCAGGCCGAGGACCTGAACGCGCTGGCCGGTGCCACATGGCTCGGTGCGAGACCGGAGCCGTGGGCCATCAACTGGATCACGGCCTACGCGATGACCCACACCGTCTTCCACCTCACCGACTGGGGCGGCAACCCGGGGGGACTGCCGCCCGAACTCGCCGACTACGTACGCACCTGGCTGCCCGTATGGATCGACATCTGGCGTGAGGTGGGGCAGTGGGACCTGGTCACGGAGCTGCTCGTCGTCGGTGCCTCGATCGAGGACCCGTACTGCCGGCCGGAGGACTGGGAGGCCGTCGCCGCGCTCCAGCACGAGGACGGACTCGTGCCCCGGGACAGCGACCCGGTGGACGACGACCCGCAGCAGCGGTTCACGGACCATCAGCACACGGTCGTCGTCGCGGCCGTCGCCGGATCCATCGCGCTCGCCCGGGCGGCGGCGCAGCGGTGAAGGCGTGACGCGGCCGCCGCTGACCGCCTCCCTCCAGCCCCTTCTGGCGGCTGCCCGGGGGCCGGCGGCGGCGGTCGCGGCTGTGCGGGGCGCCGAGCGCGCGGTGCTCTGCCGCGGCCCGGTGGGGGAGGGGACCCGGTTCGAGACCGGCTCGCTGACGAAGACCTTCACCGCCCTGCTGCTCGCCGAGATGGCCGCCCGGGGCGAGGTCCGCTACGCCGACCGTGCCGACCGCTACCTCCCGTTCCGGCTCCCCGGGCCGCCGCTCACCCTCCTCCACCTCGCCACCCACACGTCCGGCTTGCCCCGCCTGCCCCCGGGGCTGCTCACCCGGGCGGTCCGCAGCGGATGGCTCAGCAACCCCTACGCAGGCTTCTCCGAGGACGACCTGCTCGCCTCGCTGCGCCGCACCCGGCTGCGGCACCGGCCCGGCAGCAGGGTCCTGTACTCCAACTTCGGCGGGGGTCTGCTGGGTCACGTACTCGCCAGGGCGGCAGGAGGCACCGGAGGCGACTATCCCGCCCTGCTGGCCGAGCGCGTCACCGGCCCGCTGGGCCTCGCCGACACGGACTGCGATCCCGACCTCCCCCAGGCGACCGGGCATTGGCACGGCCGCACCCGCCCCGCCCTGCTGATGCCAGGGCTGACCGCGGCGGGAGCCGTGCGGTCCAGCGCCCGCGACCTGCTGCGCGTCCTGGCGGCGCTCCTGGACCCGGACACCGCGCCGGATCCCGTGCTGCGCACCGCGCTGGCCGAGGTGCAGCGGCCCCGGCTGAGCGTTCCGAGAACCGGCTCCCGGCTGTGCCTCATCTGGAACCTCCGCCCGCGCCCGGGCGGCGCCCTGCTCCACCACTCGGGAGGGACCCGCGGCTTCACGGCCTTCGCCGGCTTCCTCCCCGCCTCGGGCACAGGCCTGGTGGCCCTGACGAACACGGCTCCCACCCCGCTCGCGCCGTTCATCCAGTCCGCTTACGGAGCTCTGCGCGGACTGGACGCCGCGCGCTCCGGAACGGAGTGGACCGCTCGGGTATGAAACATGATCGACTCCGCCGGTTCACGGCGATGGTCTTGCCCCGTTGTGTGACGGGGCTTACGTTCTCCTCCTATGCACCGTGTCTACGGGCGTAGAGAACGTAGAGGCTCTCTGACGCCGCGTCGAAGGAGCAGCTCATGTCCCAAGTCGTACGCGCCGCACTCGTCCAGGCGACCTGGACCGGCGACACCGAATCCATGATCGCCAAGCATGAGGAACACGCTCGCGAGGCCGCCCGGCAGGGTGCGAAGATCATCGGCTTCCAGGAGGTGTTCAACGCCCCCTACTTCTGCCAGGTCCAGGAGCCCGAGCACTACCGCTGGGCCGAACCCGTCCCCGACGGGCCGACGGTCCGGCGCATGCGGGACCTGGCCCGCGAGACGGGCATGGTCGTCGTCGTACCGGTCTTCGAGCTCGAGCAGTCCGGCTTCTACTACAACACCGCTGCGGTGATCGACGCCGACGGCTCGTACCTCGGCAAGTACCGCAAGCATCACATCCCGCAGGTCAAGGGCTTCTGGGAGAAGTACTACTTCAAGCCGGGCAACGCCGGCTGGCCGGTCTTCGACACCGCCGTCGGCAAGGTGGGCGTCTACATCTGCTACGACCGGCACTTCCCCGAAGGGTGGCGCCAACTCGGACTCAATGGAGCCCAGTTGGTGTACAACCCGTCTGCGACCTCGCGGGGGCTCTCCAGCTATCTGTGGCAGCTGGAACAGCCCGCGTCCGCCGTCGCCAACGAGTACTTCATCGCCGCGATCAACCGGGTCGGCCAGGAGGAGTACGGCGACAACGACTTCTACGGCACGAGCTACTTCGTCGATCCGAGGGGGCAGTTCGTCGGGGATGTCGCGAGTGACAAGGAAGAGGAACTCGTCGTGCGCGACCTGGACTTCGGACTGATCGAGCAGGTCCGTCAGCAATGGGCGTTCTACCGGGACCGCAGGCCGGACGCGTACGACGGGCTGGTGGAGCCGTGACCGGACTGCACGAGCGGCACCTGGCCGTCAGCCCCGAATGGCTGGCGCTCTACTACCGGCACCCCCTGGAGCTCACCCACGGCGAGGGCCGCCACGTCTGGGACGCGGACGGCAACCGCTACCTCGACTTCTTCGGCGGCATCCTCACCACGATGACCGCGCACGCCCTGCCCGAGGTGACCAAGGCCGTATCGGAGCAGGCCGGCCGTCTCATCCACTCCTCGACCCTCTACCTCAACCGCCCCATGGTCGAGCTCGCCGAGCGGGTCGCCGCCCTCTCCGGCATCCCCGACGCCCGGGTCTTCTTCACCACCTCGGGCACCGAGGCCAACGACGCGGCCCTGCTGCTCGCCACCGCGCACCGCGGGTCGAACCAGATCCTCGCGATGCGCAACAGCTACCACGGCAGGTCGTTCTCGGCCGTGTCCATCACCGGCAACAGGGCCTGGTCGACCACGAGTCTGTCGCCACTGCAGACGCTGTACGTCCATGGCGCGGTCCGCAGCCGCGGTCCGTACGCGGAGCTGAGCGACGAGCGGTTCATCAAGGCGTGTGTGGCCGATCTGGAGGACCTGCTCGGGCACACCAGAGGCGTCGCGGCGCTGATCGCCGAACCCGTGCAGGGGGTCGGCGGGTTCACCGCACCGCCCGACGGGCTGTACGCGGCCTTCCGTGAGGTCCTCGACCGGCACGGCATCCTGTGGATCTCCGACGAGGTCCAGACGGGCTGGGGGCGTACGGGCGACCACTTCTGGGGCTGGCAGGCGCACGCTTCGAGCGGGCCGCCGGACATCCTCACCTTCGCCAAGGGCATCGGCAACGGCATGTCCATCGGCGGAGTCGTCGCCCGGGCCGACGTCATGAACTGTCTGGACGCCAACTCCATCTCGACGTTCGGCGGTTCCCCGGTCACCATGGCGGCCGGGCTCGCCAACCTCTCGTACCTGCTGGAGCACGACCTCCAGGGCAACGCCCGGCGGGTCGGCGGCCTGCTCATCGAGCGGCTCCGGGCGGTCGGCGCAGGCTCGCCGGCCGTACGCGAGGTGCGGGGCAGAGGGCTCATGATCGGCATCGAGCTGGTGAAGCCCGGTACCGACGAGGCCGACCCGGAGGCCGCGGCGGCCGTACTCGAAGCGGCCCGCGCGGGCGGGCTGCTGATCGGGAAGGGCGGCGGCCACAACACCAGTGTCCTGCGGATCGCGCCGCCCCTGTCGCTCACCGTCGCGGAAGCCGAGGAGGGCGCGGAGATCCTGGGCGAGGCACTGCACGCGGCAACCTGAAAGCAGGAGCCCCGCGGCGGGCCCCGCCGCGGGGCAGCCCGCGTCCCCGTACGTCATCACGCACCCCGGTCCACGTGTACAGGCCGGTTCCGCCACCGCGAGGAGGGACACATGAGCCGCACCGTCATCCACGGCGGCCTCGTCGTCACCGCGTCCGACGAGATCCACGCCGACGTTCTCATCGAGGGCGGGCGCATCGCCGCCCTCGCCGCCCACGGCACCGATGCCGCGGCGAGCTGGAGCGCCGACCGCAGGATCGACGCCACCGGGAGGTACGTCATCCCGGGCGGTGTCGACGCGCACACGCACATGGAGATGCCGTTCGGCGGGACCTACGCCGCCGACACCTTCGAGACCGGAACCCGGGCCGCGGCATGGGGCGGTACCACCACGATCGTCGACTTCGCCATCCAGACCATGGGGCGTTCGCTGCAGGAGGGACTCGACGCCTGGCATGCGAAGGCCGACGGCAGGTGTGCCATCGACTACGCCTTCCACATGATCCTCTCGGATGTGAACAAGTCCTCGCTCAAGGAGATGGACCGCCTGGTGGCCGAGGGCGTCACCTCGTTCAAACTCTTCATGGCCTACCCGGGCGTGTTCTACAGCGACGACGGCCAGATCCTCCGTGCCATGCAACGGGCCTCCGGCAACGGCGGCCTGATCATGATGCACGCGGAGAACGGCATCGCCATCGACGTCCTGGTCGAGCAGGCGCTCGCCGAGGGGCGCACCGATCCGCGCTACCACGGCGACGTGCGCAAGGTGGCGCTGGAGGCCGAGGCCACGCACCGCGCGGTCCAGCTCGCGAGGGTCGCGGGATCACCGCTGTACGTCGTCCACGTCTCCGCCGACGAGGCCGTCGCCGAGATCGCCGCCGCCCGCCACAAGGGGCTCCCGGTCTTCGGCGAGACCTGCCCGCAGTACCTCTTCCTCTCCACGGACAACCTGGCCGAGCCCGGCTTCGAGGGCGCGAAGTACGTCTGTTCGACCCCGCTGCGCCCTCGGGAGCACCAGGAGGCGCTCTGGCGCGGTCTTCGGAACAACGAGCTCCAGGTCGTCTCCACCGACCACTGCCCCTTCTGCTTCTCGGGCCAGAAGGAGATGGGCAAGGGAGACTTCTCGAAGATCCCCAACGGCATGCCGGGCGTGGAGAACCGCCTGGACCTGCTCCACCAGGCCGTCGTGGACGGCCACATCTCACGCAGGCGCTGGATCGAGATCGCCTGCGCCTCCCCGGCCAGGATGTTCGGGCTCTACCCGAAGAAGGGCACCGTCGCGCCGGGCGCCGACGCGGACATCGTCATCTACGACCCGGGCGCGGAGCAGGTCATCTCCGCCGAGACCCACCACATGAACGTCGACTACTCCGCCTACGAGGGCAGGCGCGTGACGGGGCGGGTGGAAACGGTGCTGTCACGGGGTGTACCGGTGATCGAGGACCGCGCGTACGTGGGTCACGCGGGCCACGGGACGTACCTGCCGCGGGGGATCTGCCAGTACACGTGAAGTCCCCGACGGCGCTGTGCCGCCACCGTCTTCCTCGGAGGC
>NZ_JBHWZS010000188.1:0-16745 GCF_042728155.1 Streptomyces sp. NPDC060209 | reverse complement strand
CCCTGGGGATCCGTTCGTTCCAGGTGCGGGAGAAGACCCGGCGCCCGTCCTCGTACCCGTCGAGCGTCGCGTCCACATGGAAGTCGTCCTGGTCCGACGTCAGCACGGTGCGCGTCTCCACCCGCACGTCCCAGTCGGGGCGGCCGAAGCGCATCTCCCAGGCCGACTCACCGCGCACCGATCCGAAGTCCTCGCCGATCCAGCTGTACTTCTCGCAGGCCCTCAGTCCGGTCTCGATCCCGGTGTCCTCGTACCGCTGGAGTCCGCGGTCCTTGACGATGTCGAGCACCGACCGGTAGTCCACCAGGTCCCGGGTCACGGTCCACGCCTGTTCCGGCTCGCTCAGCCGGGTGACAGCGGGCGGCGCGCAGCCCTCGGGCTCGCCGAAGGGGGGCAGGGCCTTGTCCTCCGGTACGTCGTCGGGACGGACGGGCAGGGTCAGGGTGCTCCCCTTCTCGTACACGCTGAGCAGCGCGGGTCCGGGGGCCGGCCACACGAGCGGCCAGTACGAGGTGGACAGCGACAGCCGGATGCGGTGCCCGGGCGGGAACGCCTGCGCGATGCTGTGGAGCGGTACGCGCACCCGGTAGCGCCTGCCCGGTTCCAGCGCCTCGGGGACGTCCTGGCTGTCGCGGTGGGTCAGGTTGAGTACGCCGTAGGTCACCCGGGTCGAGCGCCCGTCGGGTGCGACGTCGGACAGCCTGACGTTCAGCTGCGCGGCCGGTGCGTCCGCGGCCACCTCCACGTCGAGGACGGGAGCGCCAAGGACCTCGACGCGCTCGGCCAGCGGCTCGGTCTGGAAGACGAGCGAGCCGCCGTCCTCCTCGCGCTGGTCGTAGGGCAGGTCCGGCGGGGCGTTGTACGAGGCCCACTTGCCGGCGAACTGGCCGACGGACAGCGGCGACTGCACGGTGTGGACACGGTCCTCCCGGTCACCGCGGTCCTCCGGCTTGCCCAAGGCGCCGTCGATGAGCGGGAGAACGGCTTCATCGACGTTCGGCGAAGGCCAGGACGGCTCGCCGACCCACCGGCCGGGCCGCTCCTCGTACGAGGTGGAGGGCGGGACGCTCTCCTGCATCCAGGCCCGGAGCATGGGGCCGTCCATGACGCCGTTGTCGACGCCCTTGAGCCAGTGGTCCCACCAGCGCACGACTTCCTGGAGGTATCCGATGGCCGGCCCCGGCTCGCCGAGGTGCGGGAGCTTGTGGGACCAGGGGCCGATCAGGCCCTTGCGCGGCACGTCGACCCGGCTCAGCAGCCGGGTGACGGCGTTGGAGTAGCCGTCGGCCCAGCCGCTCGAGGCGAGCACCGGGCAGCGCAGGGCCGAGTAGTCCTCGCTGAGGCTGGCGTGGCGCCAGTAGTCGTCCCTGTTCTGGTGACGCAGCCACTCCAGGACCCAGGGGCGTGCGGCGTCGAGCCGTTCACGCCACATCTCCCGCCAGCGTTCACCGACCACGGCCGGATCGGGCGGACACGTGGCGTACGCGAACATGGTCCCGGCCTCGGCCAGGTTGTCGGACAGCATGGCGCCGCCGAGGTAGTGCATGTCGTCCGCGTACCTGTCGTCGGTGAACGACGCGATGCAGATGGCGCGCAGGCTCGGCGGCCTGCGTGCGGCCGTCTGGAGCGCGGCGAAGGCGCCCCAGGAGATGCCCATCATGCCGGTGTTCCCGTCGCACCAGGACTGCTCGGCGATCCAGGCCAGCACGGCCTCGGCGTCGCTCTGTTCCTGTTCGAGGTACTCGTCCAGCAGCACGCCCTCCGACTCCCCCGTCCCCCGCAGGTCCACTCGCACGCACGCGTATCCGTGTCCGGCGATGTAGGGGTGGTGGATGGCGTCGCGCGTGGAGGTCAGGTCGTTCTTGCGGTACGGGATGTACTCGAGGACGGCCGGCACGGGTTCCGCGTCCGAGGCGGTGGGACGCCAGATCCGTGCGGAGAGCTTGACTCCGTCCTCCATGGGGATCGTGACGTGCTTCTCTTCCTGGATCGCGCAGGGCAGTTGGTCGACGTGACGCATGCCGCGACCTCCTTTCGTCGTGCAGGACCTGGCAGGTCACTTGGTCTTCGTGCCGCGGCCTCCCGGCTCGGTCTCGTCGAAGGTGAGGCCGAGGGCGGCCACGGCTTGGTCGAACTTGCGGCGCAGGTCCTCCTCGTCGTCTCCTCCGGTGAAGATGTGTGCCACTTCGTAGCTGTAACTGTCCTGCTGGGAGATGGTGGAGAGCTTCTGCCCCTCCTCGGGTACGACGTCGATTCGCACTCCGGGTATCTCGCGTTCGATGGCGGCGATCCGTTCCGGGGTGGGCACCTCGTGCACCTTGCCGTCGCCGAACCAGCGGTAGTACCACTTGGCGGCCACGGCGTAGGGCCCCTTGCCCCCGGTGAGCGCCGGGTCCTGGCCCAGCGCGAGGCTGAGCATGCGGTGGTGGTTGGGCACGCCGTCGACGTAGTCGAAGAGTTCGGCGTGGGACTGCGAGTGCCGGGGGTTGATCTCCAGGAGGCTGATGTCCTGCGTCTTCGGGTCGTAGAAGTACTCGATGCTGAAGGTGGCCGATTCCAGGCCGATCTGCTGCATGGTCCGCTCGCTGACGTCGTGGAGCTTGCGGATCACCGGTGCGGGGAGGCTGCTCGGGTACTGGTGGCGCAGGAAGCACGGGGAGGCCGGGTAGTTGATCGAGTCCAGTACGCCGTACACGGTCGCCCTGCCCTCGTGGACGTACCCCTCGACGGCCACCTGGATTCCGGTCATGGCCTCCTCGGCGAGGCAGACCTGGCCTCCTACTCCTTCCATCTCCGGTGGGAGTTCCAGCAGTTCGAGTACGGAGTCGAAGGGCCTGCCGACGCGGCCGATGCCTGCCCGGATCTCGTCGACGGCCTTCCGGAACTCCGTCATGTCGGAGACTCCGTACGCCAGCTCGGACGAGTAGGCGAGAGCCGGCTTGAGCCACATGGGGAAGTTCACGCCCTCGGGGGGCTTCGGGTCGTCCGCGTCCAGGTCCACCCGGCCGAAGCGCGGATGTTCGTCGATGACCTTCTGCTGTTCGAGCCGGCTCCAGTACTTGTGCTCGCACTTGACGACGGATTCGAGGCCGGTGGTACGCACTCCGTACTCCTTGCCGAGCATCGGGACGAGGGTGCTCACCGGGAAGTCCCAGTAACCGACGATCGCGTCGATGCTGCCGTCGTGCGCGTCGAGTACGGCTCGGGCACGGTCCATCAGGCGGGGCACGGACACCTCGCCCTCCTGCAGTTCCTCGACGCTCAACAGGTGGTGGAACCGGTAGGAGCCTGCGTCCGGGACCGCCTCCAGCGTCGGCAGGTTCGAGTCGTCGAGGCCGACGACGAAGATGTTCTTGCGCTGCACCTGCGGCATGTGGGTGTCCGTTCGGTAGGAGTACTCCTGCACACCACAGCGCCTGCCCTGGCCGGTGGCCGACATGCAGAGACGTCCTCCGGCCTCTTGCCACGCCGCTTCAGCGCACTCCCCGCGGGCGGTACTGGACGCTGATCCGCGGCCCCCGGGCGTGCGCGGTCTTGGGAACGGCGTGCTGCCAGGTGCGCTGGCAGGATCCGCCCATGACGATCAGGTCGCCGTGGCCGAGCGGCCGGCGCACGGTGTCGCCGCCGCGGCACGGACGCAGGAGCAGATCACGCGGGGCGCCGAGGGAGAGGATCGCCACCATCGTGTCCTCGTGCGAGCTGCGTCCGTTCAGGTCGCCGTGCCAGGCGACGCTGTCGCGCCCGTCGCGGTAGTAGCAGAGCCCGGCGGTGGTGAAGGGCTCGCCCAGCTCGTCGCCGTAGTGGGAGGACAGCGCGTCGCGGGCCTCGTCCAGAACGGGGCTCGGCAGCGCGTCCTCGGCGCGGTAGAAGGCGAGCAGCCGGGGCACGTCGACCGTCCGGTCGTACATCTGCCGGCGCTCCGCTCGCCAGGGCACCTCTGCCGCGAGCTCCGAGAAGAGCTCGTCGGCGCCGCTCAGCCAGCCCGGCAGCAGGTCGATCCACGCCCCGTCGCCGAGGACCGTCCTGCGCAGCCCGGTGAGCCGGCCCAGGTGCGGACGGTCGGCCTGGTCGAACAGCGAACCCTGGAGATGAACGGACATGGCGACAAGTCTACCCGGGTATTAGAACAAACGTTCCCTTCAGGTGCTGGGCGACTCCGGATCGTCGTCGCCGAGCTCCGGCTCCAGTCCCTCGGCGACCTCGGTCCGGCCGAGGCCCGCGTCGGCGCGCCATGCCTCGAAGGACCAGCCGGTCAGTGCCACCACGGCCAGCCCGAGCGTCCAGCCGCCGGCCACGTCGCTGAGCCAGTGGACGCCCAGCGCGATGCGGGTGAATCCCACGCCCAGCACCGACACGGCTGCCACGGCCCAGCAAAGGGGCCGGAGGCCGCGTCGCACCATGGGCAGGAGGACGAGCAGCAGGATCGCGAACGAGGTCGTGGCAGTCATGGCGTGACCGGAAGGGAAGGAGAAGCCGGGAGCGTGCGCCACGGGGTCCGGAAGGGCAGGCCTCGCCCGCTCGACGACGGTCTTCGCGAGCAGCCCCGTCAGCCCGCCGGCCACCGCCGTGACGGCCGACCAGGCGGCCAGACGCCAGGCGCGGCGGTACGCCAGCCACAGGGTGAGCACCGCGACCGCCGCGCGCAACGTCACGGGGTCCCACACCACGTCGGAGAAGAAGCGCAGGGTGCCGGTCCACGCCGGATGGTCGAGAGCGGTCCGGTTCAGCCACCGGGCCGCACCCGCGTCGAGGAGCCGCAGCGGATGCCACCCGCTCTCCACCAGGACCAGCAGGAGACCGAAGACGGCGGCGGCGACGGCGGCGACGGCCGCGGAACCGAACAGCCGGATCCCGAATCTGCGGTCGGCGTCGCGGCGGCTCCGTCGTGGGGCCGTGGCAGCGGGTCGGGCGGTCATTCACGCTCCTGGATCGGGTTGTACGGGATCGGACAGCCTGGCCCGCACCGCCTCCAGCTGGGCGGCGAAGGAGAGGCCAAGGAAGAGGGCGATGGAGGTGAGGTAGGCCCAGAGCAGCAGGGACATGAAGGCCGTGAGCGGGCCGTACACGGTGTCGAACGAACCACTGACCTCCAGATAGAGGCTGAGCAGCCAGGTCAGCGTGGTCCAGAGCACCAGATACACGGCGGCGCCGAAGGCCAGCCAGGTGTAGCCCGGCTGACGGCGTCTCGGGGAGCGGCGGAATATCGCGCTCGCCGAGAGGAGTACGAGGACCACTCCTGCGGGCCAGCGCAGCAGGTCCCAGGCGGACCGGGCGCCGGCACCGAGGTCGTACACGTCGACCACGGCCGCCACGAGATCGCCTCCGGCCACCATCGCGACGAAGCCGATGCCGAGAGGAATGCCGGCGGTGAGCGACATCACCAGACCCCGCAGGTACTTCAGATGGAAGACCCGGTCGCGCTCGACCCCGTAGATGCGGTTGGCACCGCGCTCTATCTGGCACATGGCCGTCGTGGTGTTGGTGAGGGAGAAGACCAGTCCGAACCAGAGGGCGACCTGGGCCCCGTCGTCGGCCCTCTGCCGGCTGCGGTTCAAGGCGTCGTCGACTACCTCGGAGCTGGGCCCAGCCGTGATCCGATGGATCGTCAGTTCCGCCACCCTGCCCAGGTCCTCCGTGTGGAGGGCCGTCGACAGCCCGACGAAGGCGATGACCAGCGGCACGACGGCCAGCACGGTCTGCAGGGCCAGCGCCCGGGAGTGACTGAAGCCGTCGGCGTAGCGGAAGCGGACGAAGGAGTCGCGCAGCAGCGGCCAGCGGCCGTAGCGCCGCAGGGTGGCCAGCGCCTCGTCACCGGAGAGCTCGCTGCCGGCCATGTCGCGGGTCTGCGGGACCCTGGTGGCGGTGCCCATCTCACTCTCCTCGCACAGGCATGAGCACCGTCAGCGCGCCGGGCCTGACCTCGGCGACGAGGCGCCGGCCCGGGGCCACGGGGTCGCCGTCCAGTTCGCGCTGCTGCGGCGCCTCGAAGCGGACGTCCGCCCGACGGAAGGTGAAGTACTCCACGGAACGGGATGTGCCCGAGCGGCCGGTCTCCCCATCCGGCCGGCGGCGCACCATCGACGCGACCGCGCTCAGCCAGCCCACCGGTCCGCGCGGGTCGAGGATCATGAGGTCGAGCAGCCCGTCGTCGGGCCGGGCCGCCGGGACCAGGGCGGCGCCGCCCTGCACCTTGCCGGTGTTGGCGACGAGCACCATCCGCGCGGTGCGTCGCAGGGGCCGTGCCCCGTCGATGCCGATCGTCAGACGCATCCTGGGCGTGCGCAGCTCCCTCAGGCCCGCCATCACATAGGCGGGCCAGCCGAGCACGGCCTTGGCCCGGTCGCTGGTGCGCTCCAGCATCGCGGCGTCGAGCCCGGCCCCTGACATCACCGTGAAGTGCGAGGGCGCAAGGCCGTCGCCCTCGATCCGCCCGAGGTCGATGCGGTGCGGAGCGCCACGCAGTGCGCCTGCCAGCGCCTCCACCGGTTTCACCGGCAGACCCAGGTTGCGCGCGAGGAGGTTGCCCGTGCCGCAGGGCACCACGGCGAGCGGTATGCCCGTGCCGGCCAGCGCCTCCGCGGCCGCGCGAATCGTCCCGTCACCGCCGCAGACCACGACGAGTGACGCCCCTTCCCGCACCGCGTGCGCCGTCTGTCCCTCCCCCGGGTCTTCGGCCGTGGTCGGCACGAAGTCCGCTCCGTGGTGGCCGTGGTCGTCGAGGACCTGTCGCAGGCCGGCACAGGCCGCCTCGTCGGTGACGGTGGGGTTGAAGACCACCGATGTGCGGCCGGCAACCGGACCGGTCGGCGCCCCGGGGGCCGGCTCCTCACGGGCCGCGGGCGCGGCGGCCGGCACGTGCGGTCCGGCGAGCAGGGCCCGTCCGACGATCAGCAGGGACAGTCCGCCGTTCAGCAGACCTCCCGCGATGTCCGTCGGATGGTGCATCCCCCGGTACGCGCGGGCGACACCCACCAGCAGGGGCACGAGCAGCAGCAGCACCGCTACGGCTCTGCGCCACGGGCCCTTCGTCCGGTGCAGGACCAGGGCCGCGAGGCCGGCGTAGAGGGCGGTGGCCGCGCCGGTGTGTCCGGAGGTGTAGCTGGAGGTGGGGGGCGAGGCGTCGAGGCGTTCGACGTCCGGCCGGGTACGGTCCACCGCTTCGGTGACGACCAGGAAGACCAGGGACTGGAGCGAGACGGCGACAGCGAGGAAGAGCGCGTCCCGCCACCTGGGCAGCCTCGGAACCAGCAGCAGGACGAGACAGGCGAGGAGGGTACCGACGACGACCGTGGCCGTGTCGCCCGCCTCGGACACGACGAGGGACACCGTGTCGAGTGTGCCGGTGCGGGCCCGCTCCAGCGCGTCGGTGACCTCGTCCTCGGACGTCAGCGGCCATACCCGGGCCGCGGGCCCCGTGACCAGGAGCCCGAGCCCCACCATCAGGGCGGCCTGGCAGACGGCCATCGAGACGACTACTCCGACGGCCCGGCTCATGCCCCCGGCGGTCTCCGGCACACGGCGCGGGCGCTCCGTGCCGGCCCGGGGCCGAAGGGACCGGTGGTGCGCACCGGTATGCGGCGGCGTGGCGGGAAGGTGCCCGCCGGGGAGGGCTGTGGGTCTTTGGGCTGTGGGTCTTTCCGGTATGTCGGTCGGCATGGCGTTCCCGTCGCTTCGGTGTCCCTCGGGCTACGAGTGGGGCCGGGGCTCGTCCCGGCGTTTCGCCGTCTTCCCCTTCCTCGCCCCTCCAGACCTGCCGCCGGCCCGAGCCCCTCTCCCCCTCCGGCGCGCGCCGGCGTCCTTCCCGGTCGCAGCGGCCCGGGATCGGCCATAAGCTGCCGAGGCCGAGTGGTGTGACCACCATGGGCCTGACCAGGACTTCCGCTCCTGCCGGCAGTCGAGCCGCAGGTGCCCGGGAGGGAGCGCGGCAACCCGGGAGAAGCCGCATCATTGACGTGCGCGCACGTGGGCAGGAGAGCGGCGACGCCGCAAGGCCCACGTACGGGCGACGGCGGATACGGCATACCTCAAGGGAAGGAGCGGCCCGATGTCGGAAGAAGGACGCGGTGACGACGTCTACCAGCCGGATGGTTCGGACATGGACAACCGGCCGACGGACGATCTCGACCCGGAGAACGTGATCGACGAGCCCGACCTCGACGACATGCTGGACATGGGGTACTCCCCGCCGGAGAAGCCCTTGGGCGTGTCGAAGTACGGCACGACCGGCGAGGAGCAGAGGGAGGGCGAGTCCCTCGACCGGCGCCTCGCACAGGAGGTGCCCGAGGACGACCCGCTCCGGGCGGAAGGGGCCGACGACGGGCCGGAGGACAACGGCCCTGAGGAGGACGACGCCGGGGACGAGCGCGCCGGACGCGTCGCCGCCGCCGACGAGGAACCCGGTTCCGTGCGGAACAACAGGGTGCTTGGACGTGACGTCGGCATCGACGGAGGTGCGGCCTCCGCCGAGGAGGCGGCCGTCCACATCCAGGAGGACGAGGAAGCCTGATCCCGGCCGTCCGGCCCTGGTCCGCACGGGTCCGGGCCAGGGCCGCAGGGGCCGGGACACATACCCCCACCGATCAGGGGAACGCCACGATCAAGGGCCACAACCCGGTGGACCGCTCGGAGGAAAGGTGACGCCGATGACCGGCAACAGCGTGAAGCAGCGGAAGATCCTGGCCGTGGTCACCAACTACGGCGTTGAACAGGACGAGCTCCTGGTTCCTCTCGAACAACTCCGCGGTGCGGGAGTCCAGGTCGACGTAGCGGCCGTGTCGATGGACGACATCGTGACGCTGGTCGGTGACAAGGATCCGGGGAAGACCGTGCGTCCCGATCTCACACTGGCCGACGCCGACCCCGCGGACTACGACCTGCTGCTCATCCCGGGCGGCACCCTGAACGCCGACACCCTCCGGCTCCAGAGCGCCACCACCGGAATCATCCGTTCCTTCACGGACTCCGGACGCCCGGTCGCGGCCATCTGCCACGGCCCCTGGGCGCTGGTCGAAGCAGGCGTCGTCACGGACAAGCGACTGACCTCCTACGCGTCGCTGCGGACCGACATCCGCAACGCGGGCGGCGAATGGGCCGACGAACCGGTCGTGACGGACGGTTCCGGTGGCTGGACGCTGATCACTTCGCGCAACCCGGGCGATCTGGAGCCGTTCGTGAGGGAGATCAGCACCGCGCTCGGGGCATCCCTGACGTAATCACAACTCCCGTGATGCGGTCCGATGCCTGAGGCGGACCGATGCGCTGATCATCGTCCGTGCGACGGAGGAGGCCGCCGCTCTCCCGCCGATGCCCCTGCTCAGCAAAGGGCACCGGAGCCGGGCGTGACACGCGGCGCGGGCTCGGTGCGATCCGGCAGGTTCTCGTCCCGCCCCCACAGGTCCACCATGGCGAGAACCGTACGTTCCGCCGCGAGCAGCAGGGCGAGAACCACGACACCCACCGCGCCCCAGGCCGCGTCGGGCAGCCACAGCAGTGCCGATGTGAGCGTGCCACCGAGGGCTTCGGGCAGCACCCACCACAACGACACAGCGAGGGTCAGCGATGCGGCAACCGCCCCGAGGGTGTTGAGGACGATCCGGCGCCGGGAGCGGGAGCGGGCCGCCGTCCGGCGTCCGGGCAGGACGCGCAGGACCGGGGCCGCCACACACAGCGCCAGGACTCCCGCGAGCGCGACCATGATCCACGGCAGGGCGGAGACAGGCAGTTCGGCCGATGCGCTGCCCGGGTCCGCTCCGGACAGGATCCGGGCCGCTCCGAGCGCGGCATGGTGGAACTCCTGGGCGCGGAGCAGGTGAAAGGCGTTCTGCAGGACGATCACCGCCCGGCCGCTGTCGGGGAGCATCACGACCATGGCGTCGTGGCCGGGCAGTGATCCGGACTTCCAGACCATGCGCTCGCCCGTGCCCTCGAGGGTGCCGACCGACCAGCCGAGCCCGAAGCGGTCGATGTCGCTGTCGACCTGACCGCGCTGGGTCTCCGTGATCCCCTCGGCCGAGAGCACGCGGCGCCCGTCCACCTGTCCGCCGCCGAGCTCAGCGAGTGCGAGACGACTCAAGTCTCCTACGCTGCCCCCGACATGGGCCGAGGGAACGCCCGAGGTGTCATACGGAGCATCGAACGGCACCGGATCGTCGAAGAGGAAGCGGTGCCCCGGCGCCACGCGCTCCCGTTCGAAGTCCCGCTCGGAGGCGACGGCGTGTTCCATGCCGAGGGGGTCGAGGATCTCCTCGCGCAGGTGAGTGCCGAAGTCCCGCCCGGAGACCTCCTCGACCAACGCGCCGAGCACGGCGTAACCGGCACTGGAGTAGGCGTAGGACTCGCCCGGCTCGGCGTCGGGAGCGATCTGCTCGAGATCACGGACCGCTTCAGCGAGCGCACCCGGCGCGTTGTCGTAGCGGTCCGCTGTCCCAGCGTCGGCGGAGGCCGGAATACCGCTGGTATTGGTGAGCAGCTGCCGGACCGTGATGCGGTCGGACACATCCTTGTAGGCGAGCCGGAACCAGGGAAGATACGTCCGCACCGGGGCGTCGAGGGCCACCCGGCCCACCTCCACCAGCTGCATGACGGCCAGGGCGGTGAGCGGCTTCGCGACCGACCCCCACAGGAACGGAGTGTCGGGCGTCACGGCCTGCCCCTGCCCGTCCTTGCCGAAGCCCTTCTCATGCACGACGCGCCCACCCTCGATCACCGCGATCGCAGCACCGGGCGTACCGGTCGCATCGAGGCGGCCCTCGACGAAGTCGTCGATCGCCGACCAGCGCCCGGCATCGACAGCACCCCGGGACTCGACGACAGCGGTCCCGGCAGCCGCCGCCCCGGGCACCGTGAGCCCGAACCCCGCAGTCGCGACCAGCGCCGCGCCCGACACCTTCCCGAACCACACACGCCATCGGCGTCGCCTCACTGTTGCGGTCGTCCCCATGCCCCAGCCCCCTCTTCGTTCCGCCTGTCAGTTTTTACAATATAGCCATACGGTAAAAGAGGTCCGCAAGGACCGCCGGCAGATATCCTGACGGCATGCCGAAGGTCGTCGATCACCAAGCCAGGCGAATCCAGGTCGCCGACGCGGTCCAGCAGTTGATCACCGAGCAGGGCCTCGACCGGGTCACCGTGGCCCGGACCGCCGCCGAGGCCGGGGTTTCCGTCGGCCACGTACAGCACTACTTCCCGACGAAGGACGAGATGCTGCTGTTCACGCACGAGAGGGTCGTCCAGAAGACCCTCGAGCGGGTTTCGGCACTCGAGGACCGATCAAGGTCCGAGCGATTGCCGATCCGCGACGTGGTCGTCGACGGCCTCGCCGAGTGGCTCCCGGTGGACCCACCGCGTCGCTCCGCACACCGCGTCACACTGGCCTTCGTCGGCCGCACGGTCGACAACCCGCACCTCGCCCGTGCCCATGCCGAGACGGGCAGGCGCATCCGCTCACTGCTCGCCGGAGCCGTCCACAACGGCAAGGAGTGCGGCGAGGTCCCGGGCGGCACCGACCCGGGTCTCGCCGCCCTCGAACTGCACAGCCTGGTCGAGGGACTCGCTCTTCAACTCGGCTCCGACCCCGACGAGACCGCCTCCCGCACCGCCCTGAACCTCGTCTCCGCACGGGTCCGGGAGGCCTTCCCCGGACGCTGCCGCCAGTACGAGTGAACTGACGGGCGGCCGATCAGGACCTCATGCTCCCCGGCGAAGTCCGCCGGGACCTGGACCCCGAACTCGAGGCGCGCACGCTCCTGGCCCTGGCCGACGGCCTCACGGTCCACGTCCTGGCAGGCCATCACACCTCGGCCGCGGCGCCGGCCATCCTCAAGCACCACATCGGCCACCTGCTGGAAGGCCCACCCGCCTGATCGGCACACCTCGCACCTTCACCCCTGCCGGAGGGGCGCTCTCCGCACTCCTCCGTTCTCCGCACTCGGCTCAAGGCCGATGAGGCGCAGTCAGATGCGGGCCATCATCGCGGCCAGGGCAGCACGGGAGGTGACGCCGGTCTTACGGTACACACGGGAGAGGTGGGTCTCGACCGTGCGCGGACTGAGGTAGAGCCGGTCAGCGATCGCCTGGTTCGTGAGACCCTCGGCGACCAGTTCGGCGACCTCCCGTTCACGTGCCGTCAACGACTCCAGCGGTTGAGGGATGCTGGAGCTCGTCCGGGGCGCGGGCGGCCCAGCCATCGCCGCCAGACCGGCAAGCAGGTGTGCGCCCCCGGCCGTGGCCAGCCGATGCCCCCTCTCGCGCACCGTCTCGCCCCGTGCCGGGAACCCGGCAGCCGTCAGAACCGGGGCGGCGAGCAGCAGCGATCGCGCCTCCCAGAAGACCGCGCCGGACCGTGCGCATTCCTCGGCCGCCTCGGAGAGCAGGGCCGCCGCTGTCACCGGGTCGCCACCGTGCAGCGACAATTGAGCCGCGCTCCGCATGGCGGAGGCACGCTGCAGGGGCAGGCCGAGCCGGTCCGCCTCCTTGCGCGCCCGCTCGGCCCAGGCGGACGCGGAACCGGTGTCCCCCGTGAGCAGGGCCGCGGTCACGAGAAGTTCGAGGAACAGAGGGCGCATCGAGGGCTGTAGGCCATGCAGGTCGTCGCCGCCCGCCCGGAGCAGGGCGTCCCGGGCGCGGTGCGGGTCGCCGCCGGTGAGCGCCGCGTAGCCGAGCATGCACCAGGCCATGGACGCCCGCCAGTTGTCGCTCGGTCCCATGCTGACGACTGCTTCCTCGGCCACGGCCAACGCCTCCGGGTCACCGGGCGCGGATGCCACCACCAGAACCTGAGCTTTGTTGGCCAGGACGAATGCCAGCAGTTCACTGCTGCCGATGCCTCGTGCGATGTCCTCCGCCTCGTCGGCCAGTTGCCGTGCCGACGGCAGCCGGCAGGTCTGGATCCGGACGTGCGCCTTGCACAGCAGCAGAAGCGGCAGGAGGTAGACCTGCCCGCTGCGCCGGGCGATCTCGAGGCCCCGGTCGGCGTGGCGCTCGGCGTCGATGAAGCGGCCCATGAATGCCTCCGCCCAGCCGAGTCTGGCCAGGGGTTCGCACAGCGACGCGAGGTCGTCGTCGGGCAGGCCGTCCATCAGCTCTGCCGCTTGCCCGGCGAACCCGGCAGCCGCGACCATGCCGCCCTCATAGGCTTCTCCGAAGGCGGCGAGCGCCAGCGCACCTGCCTCGCCTGGTTCGTCCTTGAGGGAGCGGGCCTCCGCGAGAGTGCGGGCCATCTCGCCCCGCACCTGCGGATAAGGAGTGTTGTGAGGCGCGGAGGAGCCCAGTTCGAGCCCGATCGAAACCCTCTCGGCCGGCGATGGCCCCAACTTCCCTTTCAGCTCCCGGCGCAGGAGGGCGATCGCCTCGGGATACCTTCCAAGGTGACGCTCCACCAAGGCGCACAGCACGACTGCCGACGCCCTGACGCCGGCCTCGTCCGGACCTGATGTGCTGATGACCTGGTGCAGCAGCTCCCGGCTCTCCCGCAGACCGCCGGCGACACCGAGCGCACGTGCGCGCCTCAGCATCAGCAGTCGTCGCTCGGAGGCGTGTTCGGCCGTGTCCGGGAGGAGCCGGAGCACGGTACCCAGCCAGTGTGCGCAGCTCGTCGGAGCCGTCGACGCGGTCTGTTCGGCGGCCTGCTTCAGTACGCCGATCGCCCGGGGATCGAAAGCGGTCACCGAGCGTTCGATGTGCTGCGCCTGCTCGACGGCCGGGGCACCTGCCCGAGCCAGTTCGACGGCGGCCGTGCGGTGGATGTCGACGCGCCGCCACGCGGCGGCGGACTCGTACACCAGTGTCCGGAGTACCGGGTGGCGCAGCCTCAACCGACCCCCCGGACCTGCGCGTACGAGATCGCGTCGGGCCAAGGTGTCCAGGTCGTCGTCGAGTTCGGCGCCGGTGCGGCGGGCCGTCGCACCGATCACGGGGGGTGTCGCGTGGTCGCCGAGCACGGCGACCACCTCCAGTATTCGGCGCTGCGACGGGCTGAGCGGCGTGAGCTCGTTCAGCAGCAGCGATCCGAGACCGACCGGCAGTCCGTCGGAACCGTCCGCGGCCGAGATCGAGGAAGTGCCTCCGCCGAGCTCGGCGCCCTCGCGGTGGGCGTGCAGGAGGGAGAGGAAGTACAGGGGGTTGCCCTCGCTGGCCGTGTAGAGCTGCGATGCCCGGACCCGTGGCAGGTCGGGGGCGAGCCCTTCAACGCATTCCTGTTGTGCCAGCGGCGCCAGACCGATCCGGATCACCGCGGCGGTGTCGAGTCCGCGGGTGAGCGCCAGGTGAGCGCCGGCGGAGTCTGCCGGTCGCGACGTGCGACGACGAAGACGACCGGACCGGGCACGGGGTGCCGGACGAGATGGTCCAGGAGCTCCAGCGAAGCCGGGTCCGCCCAGTGCATGTCGTCCAGTGCGACCACCAGACCCGCCGCGCCGAGCTGTGCCAACAGTCGTGCCGTCGAACGGTGGAGGGCAAAGCGATCGACGGCGGGTGGGCCCGTCACGGGGGACGGCCCTGTTGCCCGGCCACCGGGAGCCGGGGACAACGCGGCGAGCAGCGCGGACGCCGTGCTCGGACTGCGGTCGTCCACATCGGCGAAGGCATCCGCGAACGGCCGGAAGGGGAGGTGTTGTTCATACTCCGTGGCCCGGCCTCGCAGCACCGTCACACCACGTTGCCGGGCGCGCAGGCAGAACTCTCCCATCAGCCGGCTTTTGCCGATTCCCGCCGCACCGGTGAGATCGACGACCGCCGGGCTTCCCCCGCCCAGGCGATCGAGCACGGCGTCGAGCTGCGCGATTTCGGCCGTGCGGCCGACGAGGGGGTTCCCGCCGGAGCGGCCTGTCGCGGCGTCGGGCGCCGCTCCCGCCTGTGTAATCCCTCTGGCCAACTCCACGGCATTGTCTACCACGTTGAGCAGCCGGCCGTGGGGTAGTGCGGCACCCGGTCCGAGAAGCACGCTGCCGGCACGCCTCTGGCAGAAGGCAACGACGCGCCTCAGCCGAGCAGGGCCCTCACCCCGTCCATCACCAGGCCGGCCACACCAAAGACCATGGGAGACAAGGGCATCGTGAACAGGAGGAAGACTATGTAGCCGTTACCCCGCGCCCAGCTGGCGTGACGTGCGCAGGCCAGCAGCCAGATCGACAGAGTGAGGAACGGAGCGAAGAGAAACCAGGTGGTGATCATCCACAGCGACAGCGCATCACCCGACAATTCGTATGCTTTTCCTCCGGCCGTCCGCACCTCCACGAGGCTGCCGACCCTGTGCTTCTTGTCGGCCTTGTGCAGGGTCATGTCTCGCTGCGGCTGCTTTCCTCCCCTCGGCCGGGCGACCGAGCGCGGTGTGTACACACCCTCACAGGCGTAGCCGTTGGGATAGCCGTCCGCGGTGGTCGCGTCATAGCACTCGGTGATCCTCATGATGCCGTCCACGGGCCCGACACCCGCCGCGGCCGCCAGGTGAGGGACGGGGATCAACCAGACCAACCACCCGGCTACGACAAGACTCAGCGCCGCTCCGGCAACGGCCGTACTCCGCTCCCGCCGGCCCAGCTTCCTCGCCACATCGCCTCCCCCTCCGGAGCTGGTCGCCGCGCAGACCGCCCCCGCCCCCGGGCCACCCACGCCACGCGCGTCGGCCGGGACCGCCGGGACCGCCACCACCCTTCCAGCCGGTGCGGTGCCGCGCGTCCGTGGTTTCCCGGATATGCGCCACGTACATCCGGCTTCGGCGCACGTGTGTCCCGGCGGGTTGTCCGGAGGGCGGCAGTCGGCCTCATCCGGGTCCGACAGCTCTCTACGTAGGGATGTACGTGATTCCACCGACGCCGCCGGGTGTGAATCCTGAAAGCATCGTGGCGACGCCGCGTCGGGCGACGGGTCTGATGCCCCGCTTCCCACAGCAGCCGTCGCGGGAGGCCGGCGGGCCCGTTCGCGGCACCGACGGAGCAGGCATGCCATTCCTTACCCCGCGCACGTCATCCGCGTGGATCCGGCTTCGATCGAGGGAGCGTCAGTGCGAAACAGAGTGGCTGGTCCGGGACTCGGCGAGATCCGCGGCGATCACGCCGTCATCAACCCGATGATGGGCTCCATGATGCAGGTGTTCAGGGGGTTTCTGCTGATTTTCTGGGTTGTCATGCTCGTCACCACGGTCGTCAACCCGTCCGCCGTCAACGACAACGCCCTTGTCACGTCCATTGTGGTGGCCGCGGTGTACGCGCTGAAGTTCGGATGGCGCCGACTCACCGCCCGGCTCGGTGTGAACAGGTGTTACCTGTGCGCGGACGGCGTGGCAGTCACCGGCCGGTTCGGCCGGATACGCGACTCCGTGGCGTGGAGCGAGGTGACCGGGGTTCAGCAGACGGCAGTGGTCGGTCTCGTCATGGGCTGCCACCGCATCGAAATCTTCAGAGGCCGGTCCGCCAAGCCCCTCTGGCTCGTGGCGCCCGGAGCGAAGTCCGCTCTGGTGCAGGCTCTGCTCGACGAGGGCAGGCGCAGTGGCGCCCTCCGGTGATCGCCACGAGAGGTGCTCCTCTTCGCCGCGTGCGGCCGCCCGCATCGGCGAGGTCTCCGGGGATGCCGCGTCGGCGCACCGCCCAGCGTCGGCTCGACCCGGACGTAACAAGATCACGGCCACTGGGACAGGACTCACCGCGCACCTGAGTGCGCTGCGCGCCTCTCGCCCCCTGCCGAGTCCGATCGTCGTCACCCGCTGACGCCGGTCAAGAGGTCCCCGACCGGCCCCCAAAACGATCGAGGGC
>NZ_JBHWZS010000187.1:0-16838 GCF_042728155.1 Streptomyces sp. NPDC060209 | reverse complement strand
GACATCAAGCCGGCGAACGTGATCATCACGCACTCCGGCGCGGTCAAGGTGATGGACTTCGGCATCGCCCGCGCGCTGCACGGCGCCCAGTCGACGATGACCCAGACCGGCATGGTCATGGGCACGCCCCAGTACCTCTCCCCCGAGCAGGCGCTCGGCAAGGCGGTCGACCACCGCTCCGACCTGTACGCCACCGGCTGCCTGCTCTACGAACTGCTCGCACTGCGGCCCCCGTTCACGGGCGAGACCCCGCTCTCCGTCGTGTACCAGCACGTCCAGGACATCCCGGTCCCGCCCTCCCAGGTCGCGGGTGCGGTCCCGCCGGAGTTGGACGGGCTTGTCATGCGCTCCCTCGCGAAGGAGCCGGACGACCGGTTCCAGAGCGCCGAGGAGATGCGCGGCCTCGTCCAGTACAGCCTGCAGATGCTGCAGGTGCAGGGCGGACACACCGGTACGTGGAACACCGGCCCGGTCAACGCCCACGACAGCGGTCACACGGCGGCGATGAACATCGGCGGCGGCACGGCGGCCATGGGGCACCCCATGCACGGGGACACCTCGCAGGGCCCGATCCTGCCGCCCATGAACCCCGACGACGGGGCGTACGCAGGAGGTCATCGCAACGGCGGCGGTCGCGGCAAGATGTGGCTGTTCGTCCTGCTCGCGCTGATCGCGATCGGTGCGGGCGTCGCGGTCGCCCTCCAGGCGGCGAACGGCGACGGTGGCAACAAGAAGTCCCCGACCACGCCCTCCGCCACGGTCTCCCCCACGCCGACCCCCTCCTCACCGGAGCCGACGGACGAGGAGACCGAGGAGACCGAGGAGCCGGACGACTCAACGGGCGGCCAGAACTGGCCCACCGACGATCCGACGTTCACCCCGACTCAGGCCCCGACCGAGCCGACGGACAAGCCGTCGGAGACGCCCACAACGGCGGACCCGGGTACGGGTGGGACGTCCGACGGCGGTACGAGCGAGGGCGACGACGAGGGCTCCACCGGCGAACCCACCGACGACCCCACTGACCCGGGGACGAGCGAGGGCGGCAGCGCCGGCACCCCGGCCGGAGCCGCGGCGGGCACCGCCGCGGGGCCGACGGGCACCACCGGGGAGTGAGGACGGGCGCCGGCGGGTGGCCGGCGGACGCCGAACGATGAGGGCGGACGCCAGAACGGTGACGGAGGCCCTCACGCCGTGAAGGCCTCGCAGACCGCCTCGTACTCCCGCGTCCACCACACCGCCAGGGCCGACACCGCGGGGAACTGCGGGTCGGCCCTGCGGTCGTGCAGGCCGTAGCGCCAGCGCAGTATCCAGAAGTCGTTGAGGCGCTCCCACCACACCCGGTGCACCGCGGCCGCCAGCTCGGCCGCCCCCGCGCCCGCCGACCGCCGGTAGGCGCGGGCGTACGCCCGCACCTTCTCCAGCGCCAGCTTCCCGTCCGGCCGGACGAAGAAGATCGCCGCCGCCCGTACGGCCTCCTCCGCGCGTGGCTGGACGCCGAGCCGGTCCCAGTCGACGATCGCGACGGGGTCGGCGCCCCGGTAGAGCAGATTCAGCGGGTGGAAGTCGCCGTGCACCCATCCCCTGGCAGAGCCCTCGGGTGTGGGCGGGCGGCGGTGCGCGTGCTGTTCCAGCAGGGCACGGCGCTCGACGAGACGGTGTACGGCGAGCTCGTCGAACGCGTCCCGCGGGCCCAGGCGCCGCGCGGCCGTCAACAGCTCGTCGATCAGCGTGAACGTGTCGGCGGGATCAGGGCTCTGCCCCCGGACCGGAGGCGGCGGGTCCGCCTCCATGACCTGTTCCAGACCCATGTGCACGGCTCCGAGGAGCGCCCCGAGCCGACGTGACTGGGCGGTCGTCAGCTGGGCGCCGTCCCTGTGGAGGCCGTCCACCCACCGGTGCAGGGCGTAGCACTGCCCGTCGATCACCGTGACCGTGTCACCCTGTGTGTCCGCGAGGGGTGGGGCCACCGGCACTCCGAGGGAATGCAGCTGCTGGGTCGCCCGGTGCTGCCGGACGATCGTGGCGTGATCGCCGCTGGCGTCGTCGAGGTGGTGCTTGTCGAGATGGTGCTTGAGGAAGTACGAGCCACGGGTGGTGGACACGCGGTAACCGTGGTTGAGCAGGCCCTTGTTGAGAGGCTCGCAGGCAAGGGGTTCACCGGCGTCCGGGTAGCGGCGCAGGACCTCGCCGACCGGAGGGACAGGCGGGAGGGTCACAGATGAGCGCAGCACTCGCCACATGTTAGGTGACGCTACGTGTCCGGCCTTACGGACTTGCGGCGAAGGCCAGAGTGTGCATATGGGCGAGGTGCGGATCGAGCCGGAGATACACCGGATCGAAGTGTTCGCCGTTCACCTCGGCCGGGCCGTTCCCGAAGCGTTCACGCTCGTCGAGGGCCGGGTCCACGATCTCGACGGGGCCGGTGAACTGCACCGACCAGAGGTCTTCCGTGCCGCCGGTCACAGGGGAGTTGAAGTTGTCCGCCCCGTAGGCGATGACGCTTCCGTCGCAGGACTCGTGGAAGCCGAGCCCCCTGTGCATCCGCAGGACGACGCGGCCCTCGATCACCAGGTGCCTGGCCACAGCGAGGAAGGGCAGGGCTCGCATGCTCATGGCCAGCCGGCCGTAGCGGACACTGCCGAGCAGCTGGACGGCGCGGAGCTTGTCCGCGCCGGAGGAGCTGGCGGCGGTGGCGGTGCCGGTGGCGCCGGAAAGGCCGGAGGAGCCGGAACCCTTCGCGGTCCCGGTGTCGGAGGGGCGGGAAGAAAGCATGAATCCCACTCTCCGGTACAGGTAGGGGCCGTGTAAGGGTCCGCCGCCCCGACGGACCGGGACCAAAGTCCCTGCCCCGCCCGCTCAGCGCTTCTCGGCCTGAAGCCTCGCAACGTACGCCGCCGCCTGTGAACGCCTCTCCATGCCCAGCTTGGAGAGCAGGCTGGAGACGTAGTTCTTGATGGTCTTCTCGGCGAGATGCAGCCGCTCGCCGATCACCCGGTTCGTCAGCCCCTCGCCGATCAGGTCGAGGATCCTGCGCTCCTGGTCGGTCAGCCCGGCGAGCCGGTCGTCGCCCTTGCCGTCCTTGCCCTCGCGCAGCCGTTCCAGCACGCGGGCGGTGGCCGCGGGGTCCAGCAGGGATTTACCTGCCGCCACGTCGCGTACGGCGTTGAGCAGCTCGTTTCCGCGGATGGCCTTCAGTACGTATCCCGACGCGCCCGCCATGATCGCGTCGAAGAGGGCCTCGTCGTCGGCGTAGGAAGTGAGCATCAGGCATTTGATGTTCTCGTCCTTCGAGCGGACCTCGCGGCAGACCTCAACACCACTGCCGTCGGGCAGGCGCACGTCCAGGACGGCGACATCGGGCCGGGTCGCCGGGATCCGCGCGAGCGCGTCCGCGGCCGTGCCGGCCTCGCCGACGACCTCGATGTCCTCCTCGGCGGTCAGCAGCTCATGAACTCCGCGCCGGACGACTTCGTGATCATCGAGCAGGAATACCGTGATTTTTCCTTCTTCGCGCACATTCGCAGTCTCACACACTCCCCTGTCCTTTGCCCTTCCCTGGGGCTGCCGGCCGGGATAACGTGCCGTTGTTCCGGCCGCCTGCCAGGCTGTTACCAGTGCTGTGACCAGCGGGAGTTCGCGATTTTCGCGATTTACTTGGAAATCCAAGCAAAAACGCAGGTCACAAGGTGTTTCGCAGTTATGCGATGCACTGGGTAACGTGCTTATGACAGGACGCTCGCCGGGGCACCTGTCACGCCTGTTCCCGGCCAGCGGCACCCACCCCGTGCACGGGTCCGGACACAGGCGAGCCGCACTGGTTCCCGGCCATCCCGGGGGCCGGACCGACGGAGGAGCACGCACGTGACCGTGGAGAGCACTGCCGCGCGCAAACCGCGACGCAGCAGCAAGCGGACCAGCGCCGCGAAGACGCCACTAACTTCCGAGCCCCAGCTGGTACAGCTGCTGACGCCCGAAGGTGAGCGCGTCGAGCACCCGGACTTCGAGATCGACCTCAGCGCGGACGAGCTCCGAGGTCTCTACCGGGACATGGTCCTGACCCGTCGTTTCGACGCCGAGGCCACCGCGCTTCAGCGCCAGGGCGAGCTGGGTCTGTGGGCCTCGCTGCTGGGCCAGGAGGCCGCGCAGATCGGCTCCGGCCGGGCGCTGCGCGACGACGACTACGTCTTCCCGACCTACCGGGAGCACGGCGTCGCCTGGTGCCGGGGCGTCGACCCGACCAATCTGCTCGGCATGTTCCGTGGCGTGAACCACGGCGGCTGGGACCCGAGCACCAACAACTTCCACCTGTACACGATCGTCATCGGCTCGCAGACGCTGCACGCCACCGGCTACGCCATGGGCGTCGCCAAGGACGGCGCGGACTCGGCCGTGATCGCGTACTTCGGTGACGGCGCCTCCAGCCAGGGCGATGTCGCGGAGGCGTTCACCTTCTCCGCCGTCTACAACGCCCCCGTCGTGTTCTTCTGCCAGAACAACCAGTGGGCGATCTCCGAGCCGACCGAGAAGCAGACGCGCGTGCCGCTCTACCAGCGCGCGCAGGGTTTCGGCTTCCCCGGTGTCCGGGTCGACGGCAACGACGTACTGGCGTGCCTGGCCGTCACCAGGTCGGCGCTCGAGCGTGCCCGGCGGGGCGAGGGGCCCACCCTCGTCGAGGCGTTCACCTACCGGATGGGTGCCCACACCACCTCCGACGACCCGACCAAGTACCGGGCGGACGAGGAGCGGGCGGCCTGGGAGGCCAAGGACCCGATCCTGAGGCTGCGCACGTACCTGGAGAAGCAGGACCTCGCGGACGCGGCGTTCTTCACCGCGCTGGAGGAGGAGAGCGAGACCCTCGGCAAGCGGGTGCGTGAAGCGGTGCGGGCCATGCCCGACCCGGACCGGCTGGCGATCTTCGACCACGCGTACGCCGACGGCAATCCGCTCGTCGACGAGGAGCGCGCCCAGTTCGCCGCCTACCAGGCATCGTTCGCCGAGGAGGGCAACTAGCCATGGCCGCTGAGAAGATGTCCATCGCGAAGGCGCTCAACGAGTCGCTGCGCAAGGCTCTCGAGACCGACCCCAAGGTCCTCATCATGGGTGAGGACGTCGGCAAGCTCGGCGGGGTCTTCCGCATCACGGACGGGCTCCAGAAGGACTTCGGCGAGGACCGGGTCATCGACACCCCGCTCGCGGAGTCCGGCATCGTCGGTACGGCGATCGGTCTGGCCCTGCGCGGCTACCGCCCGATCGTCGAGATCCAGTTCGACGGCTTCGTCTTCCCCGCGTACGACCAGATCGTCACGCAGCTCGCCAAGATGCACGCCCGCGCCCTCGGCAAGATCAAGATGCCGGTCGTCGTCCGCATCCCGTACGGCGGCGGCATCGGTGCCGTCGAGCACCACAGCGAGTCGCCCGAAGCGCTGTTCGCGCACGTGGCGGGCCTGAAGGTCGTCTCGCCCTCCAACGCGAGCGACGCCTACTGGATGATGCAGCAGGCCGTCCAGAGCGACGACCCGATCATCTTCTTCGAGCCCAAGCGGCGTTACTGGGACAAGGGGGAGCTCGACACCGAGTCCATCCCCGGCCCGCTCCACAAGGCCGCCGTGGCCCGTGAGGGCTCCGACCTCACGCTCGTGGCGTACGGCCCGATGGTGAAGGTCTGCCTGGAGGCGGCCGCCGCGGCGCAGGAGGAGGGCAAGTCGATCGAGGTCCTGGACCTGCGGTCGATGTCCCCGATCGACTTCGACGCCGTACAGACCTCGGTCGAGAAGACCGGCCGGCTCGTGGTGGTCCACGAGGCGCCGGTGTTCTACGGCTCCGGGGCCGAGATCGCCGCCCGGATCACCGAGCGCTGCTTCTACCATCTCGAAGCGCCGGTGCTGAGGGTCGGCGGCTACCACGCCCCCTACCCTCCGGCCCGGCTCGAGGACGAGTACCTGCCGGGTCTCGACCGGGTGCTCGACGCCGTCGACCGCTCGCTGGCGTACTGAGGAGAGGGTCGTGACGACGATGACCGAAACGTCTGCTCGTTTCCGTGAGTTCAAGATGCCCGATGTGGGCGAAGGACTGACCGAGGCGGAAATCCTCAAGTGGTTCGTCCAGCCCGGCGACACCGTCACCGACGGCCAGGTCGTGTGCGAGGTCGAGACGGCCAAGGCCGCGGTGGAGCTGCCGATCCCGTTCGACGGGGTGGTGCACGAGCTGCGCTTCCCCGAGGGCACGACCGTCGATGTCGGCGAGGTGATCATCGCGGTGGACGTGGCGCCGGGCAGCGGTGACGTCCCGGCCGCTCCGGAGGCCGCCCAGCAGCCCGTGGCGGAGCCCGAACCGGAAGCCGAGCCGGAAGCGCCCAAGGGGCGCCAGCCGGTGCTGGTGGGTTACGGCGTGGCCGAGACCTCCACCAAGCGCCGTGCCCGCAAGGGTGCCGAGATCCCGGGTCCGGCCGCCGCCGCGATCCAGGCCGAGATCAACGGCCACGGCGCGAAGGTCCCGGAGAGCCGCCCGCTCGCCAAGCCGCCGGTGCGCAAGCTGGCGAAGGACCTGGGCATCGACCTCGCCACGGTGACCCCGACCGGCGAGGGCGGTGTCATCACCCGCGAGGACGTTCACGCGGCTGCCGCGCCGGCCCCCGCCGAGGCCCCCGCGCGGGCCGAGGAGGCAGCTGTCGCCCCCGCACCGGCCGCCGCGCCCGCAGGCACGGCCGGCCGGGAGACCCGTATCCCGGTCAAGGGCGTACGCAAGGCCATCGCGCAGGCCATGGTCGGCAGCGCGTTCACCGCGCCGCATGTCACCGAGTTCGTGACCGTCGACGTGACGCGGACGATGAAGCTGGTGGCGGAGCTCAAGGAAGACAAGGACATGGCGGGAGTCCGGGTCAATCCGCTCCTGATCATCGCCAAGGCGCTCCTGGTCGCGATCAGGCGCAACCCGGGGGTCAACGCCGCCTGGGACGAGGCCAACCAGGAGATCGTCCAGAAGCACTACGTCAACCTGGGCATCGCCGCCGCCACCCCGCGTGGTCTGATCGTGCCGAACATCAAGGACGCGCACGACAAGACCCTGCCGCAGCTGGGCGAGGCACTGGGCGAGCTGGTGTCCACGGCGCGCGAGGGCAGGACGTCGCCGGCGGCCATGGCCGGCGGCACGGTGACCATCACCAACGTCGGTGTCTTCGGCGTCGACACGGGCACGCCCATCCTGAACCCGGGCGAGTCCGCGATCCTCGCGGTCGGGGCGATCAAGCTCCAGCCCTGGGTCCACAAGGGCAAGGTGAAGCCCCGTCAGGTGACCACGCTGGCGCTCTCCTTCGACCACCGGCTGGTCGACGGCGAGCTCGGTTCCAAGGTGCTCGCGGACGTCGCGGCAGTCCTGGAGCAGCCCAAGAGGCTGATCACCTGGGCCTGACAAGCCACGCAGAAGGGGCCCGCCGCGCGATGCGGTGGGCCCCTTCCGTGTGTGCGGGGGTTACTTCTTGAAGCCGTAGTCCAGGAGCTTCTTCGCGTCGGCCGTCCGGGTGGTCGCGGACGTCGAGGTGAGAACGGTCCCGATGACCGTCTTGCCGTTCCGGGTCGCGGCGAAGACCAGGCAGTACTTGGCGGTCGGGCCGGAGCCGGTCTTCACACCGATCATGCCGGTGTAGCTGCCCAGCATGGCGTTGGTGTTGGACCACGACATGTAGCGGTAGCCGCCGGTCTTGGTCGTGACCTTCTGCTTCGTCGACTTCGTCTTCACGATCGTGCGGAACGTGGAGTTCTTCATCGCGCTGCTGGCGATCTTCGTCAGGTCGCGAGGCGTGGAGTAGTTCGAGCCGCCGCCGATGCCGTCGAACGAGTCGAAGTGGGTGTTCTTCAGGCCGAGGCTCTTCGCGGAGGCGTTCATCTTGCCGATGAAGGACTTCACCCGGGCCGCGCGCGTGGAGCCGGTGCCGAACTTGTCGGCCAGGGCGTAGGCGGCGTCGCAGCCCGAAGGCAGCATCAGGCCGTACAGGAGCTGGCGGACCGTGACCTTGTCGCCGACGATCAGCCGGGCCGACGAGGCGGTCTTCGAGACGATGTAGTCGCTGTACGCCTTCTGGACCGTGACCTTGGTATCCAGGTTCAGGTTCTTCTGCGCCAGGACCACCTTGGCGGTCATTATCTTCGTCGTGGAGCCGGTGGAGCGGCGGGTGTCCGCGGCCTTGCCGTAGAGCGTCTTCGCGGTGCCGTCGTTCATCACGAAGCCGCCCTTGGCGGTGATCGTGGGCGTCGGCGGTGTCGCTGCCTGGGCCGCGGAGGCGAACGCTCCGCTCGCGAGGACGGCCCCTGCCGTCAAGGCGACCACGGCCGCGACGGAAGCGCGACGTGTGCCCGTAATGCCGTGTGTCAAAGTAGACGCTCCAAATGTCCTGAAAGGGCGACCGCACGGGAGTGCCGCCCTGTCATGAGACTCACGAGAGCGCCGAATGGCTGTACACCCGTAAGAGTGAGCCGCGTCATGGGTGCGGGGTGGGCCCGCGCCCGCGGATCCGATTCGGATCGCGGGCCCCCGCCGCCGCGAGGCGGCCGGGTCCGGATCGCGGACGGGGGAGCGGACGCACCCATCTTGTATCTATGCTGTGTGCATGCCTGTCGCGCCCCCTGCCTCCCCCACGATCCGAAAGGCGGACCCCAAGCCGCCGCCCGCTGCCGAGCGCGTCTACACCCACATCAAGGAAGCGGTACTCGACCGCCGCTACGAGGGCGGCACGCTCCTCACCGAAGGCGACCTGGCCGAGGCGGTCGGCGTATCCCGGACCCCGGTGCGGGAAGCGCTGCTCCGCCTCGAGGTCGAAGGGCTGATCAAGCTCTACCCCAAGAAGGGCGCGCTGGTGCTCGCGGTCTCCGCGCAGGAGATCTCCGACGTGGTGGAGACCCGGCTGCTCGTCGAGGAGTTCGCCGCACGCAAGGCCGTGCCCGCGTCGGCACAGCTGATCGCACGGCTCGAACAGCTCCTGGAGGAGCAGCGGGAGCTCGCCGAGGCGGGCGACCTGGCCGCGGTGTCGGTCAAGGACCGGTGCTTCCACGCCGAGATCGTGAAGAACGCGGGCAACGAGATCCTCTCGCGTCTCTACGACCAGCTCCGGGACCGGCAGTTGCGGATGGGCGTCGCCGTGATGGAGGCGCACCCCGGCCGGATCGCCGCCAACATCGCCGAGCACGGTGACCTGCTGGAGGCCATCAGGGCCGGGGACGCCGAGGGCGCCGCACAGGTCGTACGGCACCACGTCAGCCGGGTCAAGGTGCTGGTCCGGGGTGATGACCGGTGACCTCCGCCGCCCCCACTCTCTCCCTGCCCGGAGACCCGCCCGGCGGCCGGCGTGCCGCACGGGTCTGGGGCATCGGCGTCGCCGTCTACTTCGTCGCCATCATCTTCCGTACGAGCCTGGGAGTCGCCGGACTCGACGCCGCCGACCGCTTCGACGTCAACGCCTCGGCCCTGTCGACGTTCTCCATCCTTCAGCTGCTCGTCTACGCCGGCATGCAGATACCCGTGGGCCTCATGGTCGACCGGCTCGGCACCAAGAAGGTCCTCACCATCGGGGTGGTGCTCTTCACGGTGGGGCAGCTGGGCTTCGCGCTCTCCCCCTCGTACGGCATGGCGCTCGCCTCCCGCGCGCTGCTCGGCTGCGGCGACGCGATGACGTTCATCAGCGTGCTGCGGCTCGGCGCCCGGTGGTTCCCGGCCCGGCGCGGGCCGCTGATCGGGCAGGTGGCCGCGCTCTTCGGGATGGCGGGCAACCTCGTCTCGACCCTCTTCATCGCCCGTGCGCTGCACGGGTTCGGCTGGACCACGACCTTCGTCGGCAGCTCGTTGGCGGGCGTGGTGGTGCTGGTGCTCCTGCTGCTCTTCCTCAAGGACCACCCCGAGGGCCACGAGCCGCCGCCCGCCGAGCACGCCGGAGCGGCGTACGTGCGGAAGCAGATCGCCGCCTCCTGGCGGGAGCCGGGCACGCGCCTGGGCATGTGGGTGCACTTCACCACGCAGTTCCCCGCCATGGTCTTCCTGCTGCTGTGGGGCATGCCGTTCCTGGTCGAGGCACAGGGGCTCAGCAGGGGCACCGCCGGTGAACTGCTCACCCTGGTGGTGCTCTCCAACATGGTGGTGGGGCTGGTCTACGGGCAGGTCATCGCGCGCCACCACGCGGCACGCGCCCCGCTGGCCCTGGGCACGGTCGCGCTGACCGCGCTGCTCTGGGCGTCCACGATCTTCTATCCCGGCGACCACGCGCCGATGTGGCTGCTGATCACCCTGTGCGTGGTACTCGGCTCCTGCGGCCCGGCCTCGATGATCGGCTTCGACTTCGGCCGGCCGGCCAATCCGCCGGAACGTCAGGGCACCGCCTCCGGCATCGTCAACATGGGCGGCTTCATCGCCTCGATGACGACACTGTTCGCGGTCGGCGTCCTGCTGGACGCGACCGGGGACAACTACCGCATCGCGTTCGCCTCGGTCTTCGTCCTGGAGGCGCTGGGCGTCGTGCAGATCCTGAGGCTGCACGCCAGCGCCACGCACAGGGAACGCGACCACCACGTGGTCAGCCGGGTGGAAGCCGTACACGTGCCCGCCTGACAGCGCCCGTCGGCGCGCCCGTCCCGGTCCGCCGGCGGACGGGCGCCGCCGGTCGTGGTGCTACGGGGTCACGGCGAAGTGACGCAGGATCTCGGCCGCCAGGTCCTGGTCGCCGTCGATCTTGATCCGGTCCTCCACGGCCTGTGCCCGGACCCGGCCGCAGGCCAGCCGGTAGTACGTCTCCCAGTCCATCGCGAGGGTCGCCACAGGGCCCAGCGACGGCGCACCGTCGACCGAACCGCGCCCCTCGCCGTCGACCCTGACCGTGCGCAGGAACTCGAGCGGGCCGTGCACATCGAAGACCACGGCCGAATTGGGCGGCGCGCCCGCCGACTTGGCGACCACCTTCGCCAGCCCGATCAGCAGCGTGTCCCGGACGATCAGGGCGCCGGGGGAATCCAGATTGCCGTGCTGTCCCAGCGTCGTACGCAGGTCCTGCTCGTGCACCCAGACGTCGAAGGCCCGCATGCGCAGTGCCAGTTCCAGCGTCTGCTCGGCGCCGAGGGGCGCCCGCACCATGGTCTCGGGGGCGCGCGACTCGTTGCGCAGCTGACGCATGCGCCGGATGAGCGTGTACTCCAGCTCCGACGTCATCTCCGGCGCGGTGTGGTGGCGCCGTACGTCGACCTGCATCTCCATGTAGCGCTGGTGGTCGTTCTGCACGTGGTACAGGTCGCGCGGCAGCGTGTGGATCGGCCGGGGGTCGCCGAGCTGCTCGCACTCCATGCCGATGACGTGCGAGACGATGTCGCGTACCGACCAGCCCGGGCAGGGTGTCCGGCGGTTCCACTCCCCCTCGACGAGTGGCTTGACCAGCTCGGCTATCGACTCGACGGAGTGGGTCCAGGCATCGGCATAGGTCTGGAGGCTGGGATGGACGGTCACGGGACCCCTCGTGCGGTTCTGCGGTGCATGGGCTGGCGAGCAGGGAGTGCCGACGGGATGGCCGGCACCGACGGTGCTGTCTGCGGGCTGCGTGGGAGGTTCGCTCGCTAAGTTACGCTGCGAGCAGGCACCCCGGCAGTGCTTTCGTGTGACGATCGTAGGCCCGCGTTGACGGCTTCCATGCCAGGACGGTGGTAGTGTGCACGCCTCCCTCATCCAGATTGCAGTAAACCCGGATGAATCGGTCAATTCCCGTAGAGAGCGCGCGGCTTCGCTGGTCGTGGCCCAGCGGGGAGCGGACCTGGTCGTCCTCCCCGAGCTCTGGCCGGTCGGCGCCTTCGCTTACACCGCGTTCGCCGACGAGGCCGAACCGCTGGGCGGGCCCACACACGACATCATGGCGAAGGCGGCAGCCGAAGCCGGGGTCTGGCTGCACGCCGGGTCCTTCGTCGAGCGGGCCGAGGACGGCACCCTCTACAACACCTCACTGGTGTTCTCGCCCGAGGGCGAGCGGGCCGCCGCGTACCGCAAGATCCACCGCTTCGGTTTCGACAAGGGCGAGGCCGTGCTGATGGGGGCCGGCGAGGAACTCGTCACCGTCGCACTGCCGGAGACCATCCTCGGCCTCGCCACCTGCTACGACCTGCGCTTTCCGGAGCAGTTCCGGGGACTCGTCGACGCGGGAGCCGAGACCCTGGTCATCTCGGCCGGCTGGCCGGAGCGCCGCCGCTCGCACTGGACGCTGCTGGCGCAGGCCCGTGCCGTCGAGAACCAGGCCTATGTCCTGGCGGTCGGGTCGGCGGGCACCCATGCGGGGGTCGAACAGGCGGGCCACAGCATCGTCGTCGACCCCTGGGGTGAGGTACTCGCCGAGGCCGGGGCGGACGAGGAAGTGCTGAACGTGGAGTTCGACCCGGCCAAGGCCATCACCACCCGGGAACAGTTCCCGGCCCTCAAGGACCGCCGCCTGGGCCTTGCCCCGCGGCGCCTGGCCTGAGCCGTACGCACACGTCCCGATGGCCCGGTTTCACGTCAACCGGGCCAATCGGTCGGAGCTGATACATCCTTCAGTCCTCGCCGTGCTCCTTGTCGTGCTCCTTGTCCGCGAGGACGATCACGCACACCGCCACCGCGATGAGCAGGGGCACGTCGGCGTCCTCCCGCACGATGTCGACGCCGTAGGTGTCGCGGACCGTCAGCCAGCGCCGGGAGATCTGGGCGAGCAGCTCACCGTCGTAGTCGATGGCGAACTCGCGGTCCAGGATCTTGCCGCTGACGTCCAGCTCGGTGCCGTCCACCAGGGTCACCCGGTAGTGGTTGCGCAGCAGTGAGAGCCGCTTCCGCTTCACCTTGGCGAGCTCGTCGCCGTCGCGTTCGATGAGCATGGTGTCGCGGAGGCTGATCAGCTTCTGGCGGATCTCCACCAGCACCTGGCCGCTCGTGTCCTTCAGCTCGAAGGTGTCACGCAGCCGCATCGCCTTGCCGTCGACGAGGAAGAGCTTCCGGCCGTCCGCGTCCTCGATCCAGTAGTCGTCGCCGACGCCGAACACTCGCTCACGTACGAGAAGTCTCATGGATCACAGGTTCCCCGACGCCCTGCCGGAATGCGCGCAGGCCACGGTGCTGTTGACTGTTGTCATGACAGCACGTGCACGTGTCCGCGCCCCCGAACTGATCGGCAAGGGCGGCTGGCTCAATACAGGCGACCGGCAGTACACCCTCGCTGACCTGCGGGGACGCATTGTCATCCTGGATTTCTGGACATTCTGCTGTGTGAACTGTCTGCATGTGCTCGATGAGCTGCGTGAGCTGGAGGAGAAGCACCGCGACACCGTGGTGATCATCGGTGTCCACTCGCCGAAGTTCGTGCACGAGGCGGAACACCAGGCCGTGGTCGACGCCGTCGAGCGGTACGAGGTGCATCACCCCGTCCTCGACGACCCCGAGCTCGTCACCTGGAAGCAGTACGCCGTCCGGGCCTGGCCCACGCTCGTCGTCGTGGACCCCGAGGGCTATGTCGTGGCGCAGCACGCTGGTGAGGGCCACGCGCACGCCATCGAGAAGCTGGTCGAGGAGCTGGAGGCCGAGCACGCGGCGAAGGGCACCCTGCGCCGAGGCGACGGCCCGTACGTCGCTCCGGAGCCGGTCGCCACACATCTGCGGTTCCCCGGCAAGGCGCTCGCCCTTCCCGACGGCGGCTTCCTGGTCTCGGACACCACACGGCACCGCCTGGTCGAGCTGGAGGCCGACGGCGAGACCGTACGGGGCCACTTCGGTGCCGGTGAGCGTGGGTTCGCGGACGGCAGCGCCGAGGAGACCCGGTTCAGCGAACCGCAGGGCCTCGCCGTCCTGCCCGACGGCCGGATCGCCGTCGCTGACACCGTCAACCACGCGATCAGGGCGCTCGACCTCGCGACGGGTGTGACGACCACACTCGCCGGGACCGGCCGCCAGTGGTGGCAGGGCTCCGCCACCAGCGGTCCGGCCACGGAGGTGGACCTGTCGTCCCCGTGGGACATCGCCTGGTTCGGCGACCGGCTGTGGATCGCGATGGCAGGCGTGCACCAGCTGTGGACGTACGACCCCGAGCAGGGGACGGTTCGGGTCGCCGCAGGGACGACCAACGAAGGCCTGGTCGACGGGCCCGGGGACGAGGCGTGGTTCGCGCAGCCCTCCGGCCTGGCCGCGGCCGGCGACCGTCTCTGGGTCGCCGACTCCGAGACCTCCTCGCTGCGCTACGTGGACCTGGAGGGCGCCGTGCACACGGCCGTCGGTACGGGTCTCTTCGACTTCGGCCACCGCGACGGCCCCGCCGGTCAGGCGCTCTTCCAGCACCCGCTGGGCGTCACGGCCCTCCCGGACGGTTCCGTCGCCGTGAGTGACACCTACAACCACGCGCTGCGACGGTACGACCCGGAGAGCGGTGAGGTCACCACGCTGGCCACGGATCTGCGGGAGCCCAGCGACGCGGTCCTGGTGGAGGGCGACCTGGTCGTCGTCGAGTCCGCACGGCACCGGCTGACCCGGCTGAGGCTGCCCGAGGAGGCCGTGCGGGTCGCGGACCAGGCCCACCGCACGCAGCGGGCGGCCACCGAGGTCGCCGCCGGGACGCTGCGGCTGGACGTGGTCTTCCAGGCGCCCGCCGGGCAGAAGCTGGATACCCGGTACGGCCCCTCGACCCGGCTGTTGGTCTCCTCGACCCCGCCGGACCTGCTGGCCGAGGGGTCGGGTCCGGGTACGGACCTGAGCCGTGACCTGGTCCTGGCGGACGGGGTCACCGAGGGCGTCCTGCATGTGTCCGCGATGGCGGCCTCCTGCGACGACGACCCGGCGAACGAGTACCCGGCCTGCCATGTGCACCAGCAGGACTGGGGCGTTCCCGTGAGCGTCACCACCGGAGGGGCCTCCAGGCTCCCGCTGGTGCTGGCAGGGATGGACGAGCAGGGCTGAGGCTCACAACTCGGCAGCGCCGTCGCGCAGCTCGGGCGGCCGGTAGCCGGCCGCCCACTGCGCCTGGTCCCCGGCGCTGCCCTCGGCGCCGGGCGTCTACCTGCCCGTCAGGTCACTGGTAGCGGCGCTCGTCCTCCGAGACGACAGTGGTGGTGGGCGGCACGACCATGCGGCGGCGACGCGCGATGCTCATGTAGACGAAGACCCCGACGATGCCGACGAGCATCATGATCCAGCCGACCAGGTCGACGTTGACGGTGTCCAGCTCCCAGTCCGTCGCGAACGCCAGAATCGCCCCGGCACCGATCAGGAGAATGCATCCTCCGAGCCCCATGATTTCCGCCTCCTCGACGGCCCGGTGAATCCGGGCCGATGTACGGATCGCGTACCCGGCCCGGCAACAACCATGTCCGTGAGGGCGGTTGGGGCGGTGGAGGGATCAGCCCGCGAGGAACGCGGTGAGCGCGTTGGCCAGGAGATACGGGTCGTCGGCGCCGCAGAGTTCACGCGCGCTGTGCATCGACAGGATCGCCACGCCGATGTCGACGGTCTGGATGCCGTGGCGTGCCGCGGTGATCGGGCCGATCGTCGTGCCGCACGGCATCGAGTTGTTGGAGACGAACGTCTGCCAGGGCACGCCCGCCTTCTCGCAGGCCGCGGCGAACACGGCGCGGCCGCCGCCGTCGGTCGCGTAGCGCATGTTGACGTTGACCTTGAGGATCGGTCCGCCGTTGGCCACCGGGTGGTGCGTCGGGTCGTGCCGCTCGGCGTAGTTGGGGTGGACGGCGTGGCCGGTGTCCGAGGAGAGACAGACGGTCCCGGCGAAGGCCCGGGCGCGGTCCTCGTACGAACCCCCGCGGGCGAACACGGAGCGCTCCAGGACCGTGCCGAGCAGCGGGCCGTCCGCACCGGTGTCGGACTGGGAGCCGTTCTCCTCGTGGTCGAAGGCGGCCAGCACGGGGATGTACGGGATCTCGTCGTCCGGCTGCGTGGCCACGGCGGCCAGCGCGGCTGTCGCGGCGTGCACCGAGAGCAGGTTGTCCATGCGCGGGCCGGCGAGCAGCTCACGGTCCCGGCCCAGATAGGCCGGCGGCTCGACGGGGTGCGGCATGAGGTCCCAGCCGGTGATCTCCGAGGGGTCGACGCCGGCCTCCTCGGCGACGAAGCGGATGAGGTCGCCCTCCTCGACCTCACCGAGCCCCCAGATCGGCTGCATGTGCTTCTGACGGTCGAGCTTGAGGCCGTCGGGGTTGGCGGACCGGTCCAGGTGCACGGCCAGCTGGGGCACCCGCAGCAGCGGCCGGTCGATGTTCACCAGCCGGTGCGTGCCGTCACGCAGCGAGATCCGGCCGGCGAGACCGAGATCCCGGTCGAGCCAGGTGTTCAGGAGCGTCCCGCCGTAGATCTCGACGGCGACCTGGCGCCAGCCGTACGCGCCGGTGTCCGGCAGGGGCTTGACCCGCAGGTTGGGGGAGTCGGTGTGGGCCCCCACGATCCGGTACGGGGTGTGGGCGCCGGCGCCCTCCGGCACGTACCAGGCCACGATCGCACCGCCCCGCAGGACGTACTTCCCGCCCTTGGAGCCGTCCCACGCATCCGTCTCCTCGACCTGCCGGAACCCGGCCTTCTCCAGCCGCGCGGCAGCGGTGGCCACGGCGTGGTACGGGGAGGGGCTGGCCATCAGGAAAGCCATCAGGTCGTCGGTGTGCCCGCGGTCGAAGCGGAGGGGAGAGCTCATGTTCTTCACTTTAACGACGGCGGACCGGGACGCCTCACGGTGTACGGGGCCCGCTCACGGTCATCGTCCGGAAAGCGTCGCCGGCGCCCTTCCCCTCGTCGGCGTCGCACCCAGGGCATCGTCCCCTCGGCAGCCACCGGGATCACAAGTACGGCCCGCCCCTCGGCGGGGG
>NZ_JBHWZS010000186.1:0-16902 GCF_042728155.1 Streptomyces sp. NPDC060209 | reverse complement strand
GGCACACGGTGTGCCGGCGCCCCTCCGTCGTACAGCCTGCGTACAGGTCCCGGCCGGTCAGTCCACGAGGCCGTCGGCGGCCTCGACCTCTTCGCGGGTGATCCCGAGCAGATACAGCACGGTGTCCAGGAACGGGACGTTCACCGCCGTGTGGGCGGCCTGGCGGACGACCGGCTTGGCGTTGAAGGCGACGCCCAGGCCCGCCGTGTTCAGCATGTCCAGGTCGTTCGCGCCGTCGCCGATCGCCACCGTCTGCGCCAGCGGCACCCCCGCCTGCTCCGCGAAGCTGCGCAGCAGCCGGGCCTTGCCCGCCCGGTCCACGATGTCGCCGACGACCCGGCCGGTGAGCCTGCCGTCGACGACCTCCAGCGTGTTGGCGGAGGCGAAGTCGAGCCCGAGGCGCTCCTTGAGGTCGTCCGTGACCTGGGTGAAGCCCCCCGAGACCACGCCCACTTGGTAGCCGAGCCGCTTCAGCGTCCGGATCAGGGTGCGGGCACCGGGGGTCAGCCGGACCTCGGCCCGCACCTTCTCCACCACCGACACGTCCAGCCCCGCCAGCAGCGCGACGCGTGCGTGCAGGGACTGCTCGAAGTCGAGCTCGCCGCGCATCGCCTGCTCGGTCACCGCGGCGACCTCGGCCTCGCAGCCGGCATGGGCCGCGAAGAGCTCGATGACCTCGTCCTGGATGAGCGTGGAGTCCACGTCCATGACGACCAGACGCTGGGCCCGGCGGCTCAGCCCGGCCGACACGACGGCGATGTCGACGCCGATGCCTGCGGCCTCCGTCGCCAGCGCGGTCCGCAGCTCCTCGGTCCCGGTGCCGGACACTGCGAACTCGACCGCGGTGACGGGGTACTTCGCCAGGCGGAAGATCCGGTCGATGTTTCCGCCGGTGGAGGTGATCCTGGCCGCTATGGCCGCCGTCGACTCCGCGGTCAGCGGATGCCCCAGCACGGTCACATGGGAACGCCCGTAGCCGCGCGGGCGGTTGTCGCCCGTGCCCGAGATGATCTCGGCCTGCAGCTTCAGCGACTCCGCCCAGCTGTGCACGGTCGCCCGGAGGTCGCCCTCGGTCGTGCCGTCCGGGTCCGGCGAGGTCACCAGGGCGCACAGGACGATGCGGCCACGGGTGACGACCTGCTCGATGTCCACGACGTCGACGGCGTAGGCGGCCAGGGTGTCGAAAAGACCGGCGGTGATACCCGGCCGGTCCTTCCCGAAGATCTTGACGAGAAGCGTGGGGGCGTCTGTGCCCCGAAGGGGCTCGGGGGACTCAGGAGACCGAAGTGGCTGAGATGCGCTCATGGTGGTCCCACCGTATAGGGCGGCCGGGCGAGCTCCGAAGCCGTCCCGAGTGGCGGACAGCCGGCGGCCGGATCCCGGCGGGGCCGCCGGTCAGGGGAGCGGGCGCCTCGGATGGGATGCTCCGGACCCATTTCTCCCGAGTCCGTCGGGGTGGTGCCGAGCCTCCGCGCCGTCTTCACGCCGCCCGGCTTTCCGTTACGGGACCGCTCCTGGAATAGTTCCCCACGATGTTCAGCATCCCTAGGCTCCCTGCGACGGGGGCGACTCGGGGGACAACTAGTGGGGCGCGGAGTGCCGGAACTCGTACTGGAATTGAATGGAAGGACCTGGGCGCTCGATCCGTCCAGGTCGTACACCCTCGGACGTGATCCGCAGGGCGATCTGATGATCGACGACGCCAGAGTGTCGTGGCGGCATGCCACGATCAGCTGGAACGGCCGCGGTTGGTCCATCGAGGACCACGGCAGCACGAACGGCACCTACGTGCAGGGCCGGCGAATCCAGCAGATGGAGATCGCCGCGGGAACGTCGGTCCACCTGGGCAACGCCACCGACGGACCGCGCCTGAACCTCACCGCAGCGGCGGGTGCGGGAGTCCAGGGCGGGCAGGCCGCGGGAGTGCAGAAGGCGCCCGCGCCTCCCGTGCAGCAGGCGCCGCAGGCCCCCGTGCAGCAGCAGCCTCAGCAGCAGGGCGCCGCAGGCTGGCCGGGCGGCCCCGCGCAGCAGCAGCCCCCCGCGCACCAGGCCCCGCAGCAGGCGGCCTGGCAGCAGGCACCGCAGGCGCAGCAGCCCCCGGTCCCGCACCAGCAGGGCCGCGGCAACCCGCCCGCAGCGGGTGCGCCCGGAAGCGCGGCGGGTGCGCCGCCGGTCTACGGGGACCGCAGCCCGACCACCTTCCACCAGCTGGACCTCGGCCGCGTCATGCGCATCGGCCGTGCGCTGGAGAACGAGCTGGTCGTCTCCGACCTTCAGGTCTCGCGTCTGCACGCCGAATTCCGGGCGACGCCCGACGGCCGCTTCGAGATCCGCGATCTCGGATCCCACAACGGCACGTACGTCAACGGCCAGCCGCTCAGCAAGTCCGGCTCCGCGCTCATCGGCCCGAACGACATCGTCGGTGTCGGCCACTCGACCTTCCGGCTGGTCGGGGACCGGCTGGAAGAGTTCGTCGACACCGGTGAGGTCTCCTTCTCGGCCCGCCACCTCACGGTGACCGTCGACGGCGGCAAGGACATCCTCAAGGACGTCTCGTTCGGCGTTCCGGAGAAGTCGCTGATCGCCGTCATCGGCCCGTCCGGCTCCGGCAAGTCCACCCTGCTCAAGGCGCTCACCGGCTACCGGCCCGCCAACCAGGGCGACGTCCTCTACGACAACCGGAACCTGTACAAGCAGTTCGCCGAGCTGCGGCAGCGCATCGGCCTGGTCCCGCAGGACGACATCCTGCACAAGGAACTCACGGTCACCAGGGCTCTGCGGTACGCCGCCAAGCTGCGCTTCCCCGCGGACACCACCGATGCCGAGCGCACCGCCCGGATCCACGAGGTCCTCGCCGAGCTCAAGCTCGACATCCACAAGGACAAGAAGATCACCTCGCTCTCCGGCGGCCAGCGCAAGCGCGTCTCGGTCGCCCTGGAGCTGCTGACCAAGCCGTCACTGATCTTCCTGGACGAGCCGACCTCCGGCCTCGACCCCGGCATGGACCGCGACGTCATGCAGCTGCTGCGCGGCCTCGCCGACGACGGCCGTACGGTCCTCGTGGTCACGCACTCCGTGGCCGAGCTGGCCATCTGCGACAAGCTCCTGGTGATGGCGCCGGGCGGGGCTGTCGCCTACTTCGGGCCCCCCGAGGAGGCCCTGAACTTCTTCGGCTACACCAGCTGGGCCGACGTCTTCTCCGCGTTCGAGAACTACCGGGACTACGACTGGGCGGGCCGCTGGCGCGGCTCGCAGCACTACCAGATGTACGCCGCGGACATCGACGCGGTCGCCGCGCAGCCCGTGCACATGCCTCCGCCGCAGCAGATCCGACCGCGGAAGCCGCAGGGCTGGACGGCACAGCTGCTGACGCTGATGCGCCGCTACATCTCGGTGATCGCCTCCGACAAGGGCTTCCTCGCCCTGATGGTGATCCTGCCGGCGGTACTCGGCATCGTCAGCGTGGTCATCCCCGCGGAGTTCGGCCTGGCGGCACCCGATGTGCCCAACAAGCGGTTCAACAGCAAGGCCGGGACCATCGTCCTGATCCTCGCGGTCGGTATGTGCTTCGCCGGTTCGGCCAACTCCGTACGAGAACTGATCAAGGAGCGGGTGATCTACGAGCGGGAACGGGCCACCGGTCTCTCCCGTTCCGCCTATCTGCTGTCCAAGGTGATCGTCCTCGGCGTGATCACCGCCTTCCAGGGCGTGATCATCTGCGGAATCGGCTTCTCCACCCGCAAGCTGCCGGAGGAGGGCCTGTTCATGCCCCCCGCCGTGGAGGTCTGCCTGTCGATCATCGTGCTCGGCTTCACGTCGATGATGGTCGGCCTCTTGATCTCCGCACTGGTCAAGACGGCTGAGAAGACGATGCCGCTGCTCGTCATGTTCGCCATCGTCCAGGTCGTCTTCACCGGCGTGCTCTTCCAGGTCTACGGATCACCGGGCCTGGAGCAGTTCGCCTGGCTGATGCCGTCGCGCTGGGCGGTGGCCGCGGCCGGCACCACGCTGGACCTCGCCCACCTCATGCCGCCGTGGGACCCCGAGAACCCGACCGACCTGGACCCGCTCTGGGAGCACGCGGCCGGCCAGTGGGGGATCAACATCGCGGTGATGCTCCTCATGAGCGGCATCCTCTTCGTCGCGGTCTCGCGGATGCTGCGACGCCATGAGCCCGAGGTCATGCGCAAGTAGCGCGCGGCCTCACCGGTCCCGGAAACGCCCGAGGGCGGCAACCCCGTGGGGTGCCGCCCTTCGGCATGTGCCGGCCGGTCACGCGACGCTGCGGACCGGCGGGCCCGCTATGCCAGGCCTTGCTCGGTGCGTGACTCAGTACGCGCTGTCGACGTTGTCGATCGAGCCGTACTTGTCCGCGGCGTAGTTGGCGGCCGCGGTGATGTTGGCGACCGGGTCGTACTGGTCGTGCTTGGTGCCCTTGACGTGGTAGAAGTCGAAGGTCGGCTTGATGACCTGCAGCAGGCCCTTCGACGGGATGCCGTTGATCGCGTTGATGTCCCAGTTGTTGATGGCACGGGGGTCACCGCTGGACTCGCGGATGATGTTGCGGTGCAGGCCCTCGTAGGTACCGGGGATGTTCTTCTTGTCCATGATGGCGAGAGCCTCACGGATCCAGCCGTCCAGGTTGTTCGCGTAGACCGGCTTGCGGTCGGCCGCGCGGCTGGCCTTCTTGGCGGAACGCTTCTTCGCGTCGGCCTTGGCCTTCGCGGCGGCCTCGCTCTTGGCTTCGGCGACGGCCTTGGCCTTCGCCTCCGCCTTGGCGGCGGCCTTCTTCTTCGCGGCTGCTTCCTCGGCCTTGGCCGCGTCAGCGGTCTTGGCCAGCTGCTCGGCCGTCGTGTTCTGCCCCAGGCCGGTGGCCTTGAGGCTCTGCGTCTGCGAGCCGGTGTAGGCGACCGGCGCGGCGGCCGAAGCGGCCTGCGGCTCGGTCGTGGCCGAGGCGTCGTCCGGGACGAGCGAGAAGGCGAGAGCGGCGGCGGCCAGGGTGGAGACCCCCGCGACGGAGAGCTTCTGCGCCTTGTTCAGGCGACGGCTACGGCTGGAGATGCGGGACACGGACATACAGTCGTACCTCTTCGAATAGCAGGGGTCCTCGGCGAGGACGCAGACGGAAGAGCCGGGGGCATCTCCGTCGGGGACAGATGCAATTCTTAGCGCCAGCAAAATGGCCTGGCAAAGGTGTGACGTACGAAGCCGCGTAGTGGAAGGGGGTCTTGTTCATACCCCCTTGTCCGGTTTGAACCCTGGCAAGTTGCCCGTTTTGGGCAAACTATCCATCTTCGTAAGTGACGTGGGCCCTATGCCTGGGCTCACACGGGGCCCCCTCCGTACTCACGAAAAGTTGCTCCAGTAATGCGGAGCGTAACGGGCTTATCGGGCAGGGGGCAGCAGGAGATGGGCGTCCCCGAACTCATGCCAGAGGTACCGGTGGCCCAGCGCCTCGGCGTATCCACGCCGCAGCGGCTCCCGCCCCGCGACCGCCTCCAGCATCAGCAGGTGCGAGGCCTCCGGTTCGTGCAGCCCGGTCAGCAGCCCGTCCACCACCCGCACCCCCCGCTGCGGCGTCACCACGAGATCCGTCCAGCCCGCCGCGGCCCGCACCACTCCCTCCTCGTCCGCCGCGGACTCCAGGGCCCGCACCGCCGTCGTGCCCACGGCGATCACCCTGCCCCCGCCCGCCCGGGCGGCATTGACCAGCCGGGCCGTCGTACGCGGCACCTCGAACCGCTCCGGGTAGGGCGGCTCGTGCACCTCGGCCGAGGCCACGCCCGTGTGCAGCGTCAGCGGTGCGAACTGCACCCCACGGCTCACCAGCGCCGCCACCAGCCCCGCCGTGAACGGCCTCGCCGCACTCGGCATCTCCGCCGACCCGCTCCCGTCGGGAGACGGCACGGCGAACACCGTCCGGTACGCCGACAGCGGCTGGTCCCGCTCCGTGTACGCGTACCGGATCGGGCGCCCGTGCCGGCTCAGCAGGCCGGGCACGTCCCCCGGCACCCTCGCCCACCAGAGCCTGGCCGCCTCACGGGGCCCGAGCGGTTCCTCCAGCACCAGTACGTCGCCGCCCGGGAGCCGTACCACCGCCCCCGCCGGGCCGCCGGGACGCGGCCGGGTGCTCCCGGCACCGTCCGGCCGGCGCAGCTCCACCGCCCACCGCCCGTCATCGCCCCGGGTCGAGAAGTGCACGACGACCCGCTCGCCGCCCAGCCGCCCGTTCACCGCCGCCGCCAGCGTCGTCGACGTATTGACCACCAGCACGTCCCCGGCCCGAAGCTCCCCGGGCAGCTCCCGGAACCTGCGGTGCGAGACGGCGCTGCCCCGCGAGACCAGCAGCCGTACGTCGTCGCGCCCCGAACCCCGCTGCTCGGCCGGTACCCGCGCCGACAGCTCCGGAGGAACCCGCAGGGCGTCCAGCGCGGTCATCGCTCCGCCCGCCGGTCCGTGTCCAGCAGTGCGGAGGCCGTGTACCTGCCACTGGCCGGGCGCAGCTCCAGCAGCCGGACGAAGGCGGGGGCCACACCCTCCGGGCGCGGACGGATTCCGGTGTCGTCCGGGACCGCCGCCGTATAGAGGTCCGTCCCCATGTCACCCGGATCCACCGCCCACACCCGCAGCCCCGGCTCCTCCTCGCCCAGCACCGCGGCCAGCTGGTCGAGCGCGGCCTTCGACGCCCCGTACCCGCCCCATGTCCCGTACGGCTCGGTGGCCGCGTCCGAGCTCACCGCGACCACCGCCCCGGCAGCCGAGGACCGCAGCAGCGGCAGTGACGCCTGTACGAGCCCGAGCGCCGCGACGACATTCGTCTCCAGCGCCTGCCGCAGGCCCTCCAGCGGCAGCGCCTCCAGCCGTACGAGCGGCTCGGCACCCAGGGCGCTCGCGTTGCTCACCAGCAGGTCGAGCCCGCCCAGCTCCCCGGCGGCGGCCACCAGGGCCTTGCGGTGCGACGGGTCCGTGACATCTCCGGCCACGGCCACGACACGGGTCCCGTACCGGCCGCTCAGCTCCGCCGCCGTCCCGCGGAGCACCTCCGCCGACCTGGCGTCCAGCACCAGGTCCCAGCCCCGCCGAGCCAGAGCCGCGCCGAGCGCGCGCCCCAGCCCCTTCGAACCACCCGTGATCATCGCAATCGGCATGGCAGCCATCCCCTCGAACCTCATGGAGCTCCGACGCCACCAACGTAGGAATCCGTCCCGGTCCGCCGCCTCGTCCATCGGCCGCAACGCCGCACGGCACTTCGGCCTAGGACCGAGGACCCGTCCGGGGGAGTCCCACAGCCCGATACGGCGCCTTCACCCCCGCCGGTACGGTGAGCACATGAGTCATCGCCCACCGTCGGGCCTCGCCGCGGTCAGCGCCGCGCTGCTCGCCATGAGCCGGCACCTGGAGATGCGGGACGTCCTCAAGACGATCGTCGCCTCGGCCAGGGAACTCCTCGACGCCGAGTACGCCGCCCTGGGGGTGCCGGACGATCACGGCGGCTTCGCCCAGTTCGTCGTCGACGGGGTCAGCGACGAACAGTGGAAGGCCATCGGACCGCTGCCCCGCCAGCACGGCATCCTCGCGGCGATGCTCCACGAGGCGAAGCCCCAGCGGCTCTCCGACGTCCGTGAGGACCCCCGTTTCGAGGGGTGGCCGGACGCCCACCCCGACATGTCCGACTTCCTCGGCCTGCCCATCCAGGACGGCGACGAGACCATCGGCGCGCTCTTCCTCGCCAACAAGCGCTGCCCCAGGCCGACCGGCGGCTGCAACTTCACGGAGGAGGACGAGGAGCTGCTCGGGATCCTCGCCCAGCACGCGGCCATCGCCCTCACCAACGCCCGGCTCTACGAGCGCAGCCGTGAGCTCACCATCGCCGAGGAGCGCTCACGGCTCGCCCACGAGCTGCATGACGCCGTCAGCCAGAAGCTCTTCTCGCTCCGGCTCACCGCACAGGCCGCCGCTGCCCTCGTCGACCGCGACCCGGCGCGGGCCAAGGGCGAGCTCCAGCAGGTCGCCACCCTTGCGGGGGAAGCCGTGGACGAGCTGCGCGCGGCCGTCGTCGAGCTGCGCCCCGCAGCCCTGGACGAGGACGGTCTGGTCGCCACGCTCCGTACCCAGGTCCAGGTCATGGACCGGGCCCACAGCGCCGAGGTCACCTTCGAGAGCGCCGGCGTGCGCGCCCTGCCCTCCGCCCAGGAGGAGGCGATGCTCCGGGTCGCCCAGGAAGCCCTGCACAACGCCCTGCGCCACTCCGGTGCCGGGCATGTCACCGTCAGCCTCGGCCGGCACACCTCGGCCACGGTGCTGCGGATCACCGACGACGGCCGCGGCTTCGACCCCCACGTGGTCAGGCGCGCCGGCCGGCACCTGGGCCTCGTCTCCATGCGGCACCGGGCCGGCGGCGTCGGTGGCCGGCTCACCGTCGATTCCGAGCCCGGCAAGGGCACCACGATCCAGATGGAGGTCCCCTGTGGCTGACAAGATCATCAAGGTGCTGCTGGTCGACGACCACCAGGTGGTCCGCCGGGGACTGCGTACGTTCCTCGAGGTCCAGGACGACATAGAGGTCGTGGGGGAGGCGTCGGACGGGGCCGAGGGCGTCGCCAGGACCGAGGAGCTGCGGCCCGACGTGGTCCTGATGGACATCAAGATGCCGGGCACGGACGGCATCGAGGCCCTGCGCAGGCTCAGGGAGCTGGAGAACCCCGCCAAGGTGCTGATCGTCACCAGCTTCACCGAGCAGCGCACGGTCGTGCCCGCACTGCGTGCGGGAGCATCGGGCTACGTGTACAAGGACGTCGACCCCGACGCCCTGGCCGGCGCCATCCGCTCGGTCCACGCGGGCCACGTGCTGCTCCAGCCGGAGGTCGCGGGCGCGCTGCTGGCACAGGACGACACGGGTAACGGCACCTCGCGCGGGAGCACCCTGACCGAGCGGGAGCGGGAGGTGCTCGGACTGATCGCCGACGGCCGCTCCAACCGTGAGATCGCCCGGGCGCTGGTCCTGTCGGAGAAGACCGTGAAGACCCACGTCTCGAACATCCTGATGAAGCTCGACCTTTCGGACAGGACGCAGGCCGCGCTCTGGGCGGTCAGGAACGGAGCGGCGGGCTGAGGGGGAGCCGCCTCGGACAAGCGGACGGTTCCACTCCAGTCCGAGATTCATACTGTCGGGTGTATGTCACCCGCACGGCGCATCCTCCGTGGCGTGACGGCGTTCTCCATGCGTGCTGCGGCGGTCGGCCGCAGCGATGCGAGGAGGATCCTGAAGTGAAGAACCTGAAGAAGGCTGCAGCCGTCACCATGATCGCGGGCGGACTCATCGCCGCCGGTGCCGGAGCCGCCTCCGCCACGGGCCACGGTGGCGCCGGTGCCCACGGCGCGGCTGTCGGCTCCCCGGGCGTCGTCTCGGGCAACCTCGTCCAGGTCCCGGTGAACGTCCCGGTGAACGTGGTCGGCAACACGGTCAACGTGGTGGGCCTGCTCAACCCGGCCTTCGGCAACTTCGGCCTGAACGGCTGACCGGCGCCTCGCACCCCACCGCCGGGAGGGCTCACCCGAGCCTCCCGGCGGACGGGGGACGGAACGGCGGGACGCCACGGCGCCTACCGCCTCCGCGCCGCCGCGTACGCGATCACCGCCCCCGCTCCTCCACATACGCGTTGTAGGCGGCGACCTGTGCCCGCCTCGCCACCCGCTCCACCGGCCGCAGAGCCTCGCCCCGGGCCGCGATCTCGGAAGCGCTCACCGCGCCGCCGTGCCCGTTCTCATGGGCCACCGACACCAGCAGCCCCACTCGCTGAGCCAGCTCCAGCACCCTGACCGCCCGCGGCGGATAGCCCGGGGCCAGCACCTCCCGTCCCCGCTCCGCGCGCGCCCGGTAGGCATCCACCGCGGCCTCCGCGACCGGACCGGACCCGGCGACATCCAGCCGGGACAGCACCGCCGTGGCGTCCCGCAACGCCTCGGCGAGCTCCCGCTCCGCCTCACCCAGCGACGGCACATCGGCGGGCGGCGCCTCCCTGACCGGCAGGCAGCGCCAGACCACCTCGACATGCAGATCCCCGGCGGGCCCCACCTCACCCACCTCCGGTACGAGCCCGTACGGCGCCCCGGACGTGAGCACCGCCTCCTCGGCCTCCAGCGCCCGGGCGTTGAAGTCCGGCGGCCCGCTGAGCCCCAGCGGATGGCCGGGCACCGGCAGTGCGACCCGGAAACCGGTCGCACCGAGTGCCCTCAGCCGGCCGAGCGCCAGCGTGAGCCCTACGGGCCCCGCCTCACCCGGCAGCCCCTCGACGCGGTGCACCGCGTCCTCGCCGACGATCGCGAGCGCTGCGTCGTCCGGTGACACAAGACCGGCCAAAAGCGCGTTTCCCCATGCGGCAAGCCGCCCTGAGCGTGGTTCCGAAAGCATGGGAACAGCCTAGGGAACGGCCCCAGGGCTTGAGCACTCCTCGGGTGGCGTAGGTTTTCCCTGGGAGCTGTGCCCACAGGCACGCGACGATCTCGACACTGTATGGGGAGACAACGCGCCATGAGCGATGTACTGGAGCTGGTGGACGTATCGGTGGTCCGCGACGGACGCGCTCTGGTGGACGACGTCTCCTGGTCGGTCAAGGAGGGGGAGCGCTGGGTCATCCTCGGCCCGAACGGCGCCGGCAAGACCACCCTCCTGAACATCGCCTCCAGCTACCTCTTCCCGAGCACCGGAACGGCCACGGTCCTCGGTGAGCGGCTCGGCGGCGTCGGCACCGACGTCTTCGAGCTCCGTCCCCGCATCGGCATCGCAGGTGTGGCCATGGCCGAAAAGCTCCCCAAGCGCCAGACCGTGCTGCAGACGGTGCTCACCGCCGCGTACGGCATGACCGCCACCTGGCACGAGGACTACGAAGCCGTCGACGAGGAGCGCGCCCGCGCCTTCCTCGACCGCCTCGGCATGACCGAGTTCCTCGAGCGCAAGTTCGGCACCCTCTCCGAGGGCGAGCGCAAGCGCACCCTCATCGCCCGCGCCATGATGACCGACCCCGAGCTGCTCCTCCTCGACGAGCCGGCCGCCGGACTCGACCTGGGCGGGCGCGAGGACCTGGTCCGCCGCCTCGGCAGGCTGGCGCGTGACCCGTACGCCCCCTCCATGGTCATGGTCACCCACCACGTCGAGGAGATCGCGCCCGGCTTCACCCACGTCCTGATGATCCGTCAGGGCAAGGTGCTCGCCGCCGGCCCCATGGAGACCGAGCTCAGTTCCCGGAACCTCTCCCTCTGCTTCGGCCTGCCGCTCGTCGTCGAGCACCACGGAGACCGCTACACCGCACGCGGACTGCCCCTCGGTCAGTAGTCGCACCACAGCCAACCTCCTCTGCGCCCTGTCGGGGAAGGCGCCCACGGTCCTACGATGACCATGTGGACATCGACGCGTGGGTGTGGTGGCTGATCGGCGCGGTGGGACTGGGTATTCCCCTCGTCCTGACCGCGATGCCCGAATTCGGGATGTTCGCCGTCGGAGCGGTGGCCGCGGCCGTCGTCGCGGCACTCGGTGGCGGCATCGTCGCCCAAGTCCTGGTCTTCGTCCTGGTTTCGGTGGCCTTGATCGCCGTCGTGCGCCCGATCGCGGCCCGGCATCGTGCGAGCCGGCCCACGCACGCCACCGGCATCGACGCACTGAAAGGCCGTCAGGCCGTCGTCCTGGAACGGGTCGACGGCAGCGGCGGACGCATCAAGCTCGCCGGCGAGGTCTGGTCCGCGCGCTCGCTCGACGGCGACCAGATCTTCGAACCGGGCCGGCAGGTGGACGTCGTGGACATCGACGGTGCAACGGCCGTCGTCATGTGAGCGAACCGGTCACACGGCAGGCCGCAGTCTGCCAAACTCGAAGTCGATCATCATGAGAATGCAACCGTCTTGACCGATCGACCTCGATCACCGCGATCCGTCGGCAACCGAAGGGCACGAGGCACACGATGCAACCGATCATCATCGTCCTGATCATTCTGGTGGTGCTCGTCTTCATCGCCCTGATCAAGACGATCCAGGTCATCCCGCAGGCCAGTGCCGCCATCGTCGAGCGCTTCGGCCGATACACCCGCACGCTCAACGCCGGGCTGAACATCGTCGTCCCGTTCATAGACTCGATCCGCAACAGGATCGACCTCCGCGAACAGGTCGTCCCCTTCCCGCCCCAGCCGGTGATCACCCAGGACAACCTCGTCGTCAACATCGACACCGTCATCTACTACCAGGTGACCGACGCCCGCGCCGCGACGTACGAAGTCGCCAGCTACATCCAGGCGATCGAGCAGCTCACCGTCACCACGCTCCGCAACATCATCGGCGGCATGGACCTCGAGCGGACCCTGACCTCCCGCGAGGAGATCAACGCCGCGCTGCGCGGAGTCCTCGACGAAGCCACCGGCAAGTGGGGCATCCGCGTCAACCGCGTCGAGCTCAAGGCCATCGAACCGCCCACCTCCATCCAGGACTCGATGGAGAAGCAGATGCGTGCCGACCGTGACAAGCGCGCGGCCATCCTCACCGCCGAAGGCATCAGGCAGTCCGCGATCCTCACGGCCGAAGGTGAGAAGCAGTCCGCGATCCTGCGCGCGGAGGGCGAGGCCAAGGCATCCGCGCTGCGCGCCGAAGGCGAGTCCCAGGCCATCCGTACGGTCTTCGAGGCCATCCACGCCGGAGACCCGGACCAGAAGCTGCTCTCCTACCAGTACCTCCAGATGCTCCCGAAGATCGCCGAGGGCGACGCCAACAAGCTCTGGATCGTGCCCAGCGAGATCGGTGACGCGCTCAAGGGCCTCAGCGGTGCCTTCGGGAACCTCGGCAGCGGTGCCCCCGGCTTCAGCACGGGCCCGGAGCGCCGCGAGCAGCCCCCGGTCGACTGACCGGGAAACACCTTCGTGCATGATCAGTGAGGCCCCTCGACCTTCATGGCGGGGAGGCACCACTGACATCGAAGGGGATGGCCTTGTCCATCTGGGAAATGCTCGCAGTCTTCACGGCCGGGCTCGGCGCCGGAACGATCAACACCATCGTCGGTTCCGGCACGTTGATCACCTTCCCGGTGCTGCTCGCCACCGGCCTGCCACCGGTCACCGCGACCGTGTCCAACGCGCTCGGGCTGATCCCGGGCTCCATCAGCGGAGCGATCGGCTACCGAGCGGAACTCACCGGCCAGCGCCGCCGGATACTGAAGCTGAGCATCGGCGCGCTGATCGGCGGCCTCACCGGGGCCACTCTCCTGCTCGCCCTGCCTTCCACGGCGTTCGAGACCATCGTCCCCGTCCTGGTGGCCCTCGCGCTCGTCCTCGTCATCCTGCAGCCCCGCATCAGCCGGGCGGTGCAACGCCGCCGCGATCGCACAGGTACGGCCGCCCGCCCCGACGGCGGGCCCCTTCTTTTCACCGGCCTGCTGCTCGCCAGCGTCTACGGCGGCTACTTCACGGCGGCCCAGGGCATCATCTATCTCTCCCTGATGGGCATGCTGCTCGACGACACGATGCAGCGCCTCAACGCCGTCAAGAACGTCCTCGCCGCCGTCGTCAACAGCGTCGCCGCGCTCTTCTTCCTCTTCGTCGCCGACTTCGACTGGACGGCGGTCGTACTGATCGCGGTGGGCTCCGCGATCGGCGGCCAGATAGGCGCCAAGGTCGGCCGCCGGCTCAGCCCGGGTTTCCTGCGCGCCCTGATCGTCGTCGTCGGTACCGCGGCGATCGTCCAGCTGCTGCTGCGCTGAGAGACGGGAGCCCGTCCCCTCCGGACGAGAGGACGGGTTCCGCATGCGTTCCTGTGGGACATACGAGTGGTTACGCCGCGGAGCGTGCCAGCCAGTCCGGCAGCGCCGACCGGTCGACGGCACCCAGCGCGAGCAGCATCGCGTCCGCAGGCGAAGGCACGAACGGCTGACGCAGCAGCGGCATGTCCGCCTGCTCCGGCGTCCGTGCCGCCTTGCGGTGGTTGTCCTCCGCGCACGAGGCCACGGTGTTCAGCCAGGTGTCCTGGCCGCCCTGGGCCCGAGGCACCACGTGGTCCACCGTGCTCGCCCGCCGCCCGCAGTACGCGCACCGGTGCTGGTCCCGTATGAGCACACCCCTTCTGGACCACGGAGCGTGTCTTCGGAACGGCACCCGTACGTACCGGCAGAGCCTGATCACCTGCGGGACCGGAATGTCCACGGCGGCGCCACGCATACGGAGCCCGGGATGTGCCTGCTCGACGACGGCCTTGTCCTGCAGGATCAGGACTACCGCGCGGTTGAGCGTCACCGTCGACAGCGGCTCGAAGCTCGCGTTGAGTACAAGTGTGTCCCGCATCCTGCCCACCTCCCGTGTGCCGCCCGTCTGTCGGCGGGCCCGGAACAACTCTGTCCGGGCGAACCGTGATGGACAACGCAATAAAAAGTGCCCTGCCCTGATCTCTCCAAGACCAGGGCAGGGCAAACGGGAGGCGAACATTCAGCTTGCGGGGGCTGCGTACTCCCCGATCAGCTGGGCCCGGCCCAGGGTGTGGAACCGCAGATTGAATCCGACCGCCGCGGGCGGGGTATCGCTGTCCGGCCCGAGCTTCTCGGTGTCCACCGCGTACACGGTGAAGACGTAGCGGTGGTTCTCACCGGCAGGAGGCGCGGCTCCGCCGAACTCCTTCGTCCCGTAGTCGTTGCGGGCCTGGACGGCGCCTTCGGGCAGTCCCTCGAAAGCCCCGCTTCCCGCACCGGCCGGAAGCTCCGTGACGGACGCCGGGATGTCGAACAGCACCCAGTGCCAGAACCCGCTGCCCGTCGGCGCGTCCGGGTCGAAGCACGTCACCGCGAAGCTCTTCGTCCCCGCCGGGAAGCCCTCCCAACGCAGCTGCGGGGAGGTGTTCCCCGCAGCGAACACCTGGGCGTCCGCCAGTACGGCGCCCGGTGCGAGGTCCTCGCTCACCACGGTGAACGAGGGGACCTCGGGATGGAAGTCGTGCGGCAGCGGCGCCCTCTTCGGCTCGGTCACGTCAGCACCTCTCCTGATCGGCTGTGGGATGTCTTCCCACCGACCCTAGGGGTTGTCAGAGCCAGTTGCGCTGGCCGCCGACCTGGGCGAGCCACTGGTTGAGGTACGCGGCCCAGTCCGTGCCCTGGAAGTCGTTCAGACCCACCTTGAACGCGCGGTAGGAGTCGCTGCCCTCGCTGAAGAGACCAGGCTTCTTGTCCATCTCCAGGATGACGTCCATCTCGCGGTCGTCCGCGACGAACGTCAGCTCCACCTGATTCAGCCCCCGGTACTGCTGGGGCGGGAAGAACTCGATCTCCTGGTAGAACGGCAGACGCTGGCGGGTACCACGGATGTGGCCGCGCTCCATGTCGGCGCTGCGGAAGCCGAAGCCCAGCTGCCCGAAGGCGTCCAGGATGGCCTGCTGCGCGGGCAGCGGGTGCACGTTGATCGGGTCCAGGTCCCCCGAGTCCAGGGCGCGGGCGATCTCCAGCTCCGTCGTCACCCCGATGTTCATGCCGCGCAGCTGCTGCCCGGCGAACATGGTGATCGGCGTCTCCCAGGGAATCTCCAGACCGAACGGCACGACGTGCACCGCGCCCGCCTGCACCCCGAAGGCACCACCGAGGCGGAGCTTGGTGAATTCGATGTCCTGCTTGGTCTCCTGGTCCCCGCCCTCGACCTCGACCCGCGCCTGCAGACCGACCGAGAGACCCTCGATCTGCTGGTCCACGGATCCGCCCTGGATCCGCACCTCGCCCTGGACGACCCCGCCGGGGACGACGTTGAGTTCGGTCAGTTCGGTCTCGACCGAAGCACCGCCGGCACCCATGCTCGCGAGCAGCCGCTTGAAGCCCATGTTTTCCTCCTTGGTCCTGACCCCTACATACGCGCCACGACCGTAGCCGGTTCCCGTCACGCCGAGCCCAGTACCCTCGGACGCCATGGATGAGGGCATGGACCGTACGCCGCTCGGGCGGGACTTCTTCGACAGGCCTGTCCTGGAGGTGGCACCCGATCTCCTGGGCCGCACCCTCGTCCGGACCACGGACGAGGGTGCCATCGAGCTGCGGCTGACGGAGGTGGAGGCGTACGCGGGCGATGTCGATCCCGGCTCCCACGCGTTCCGCGGCCGGACGGCCCGCAACAGCGTGATGTTCGGGCCGCCGGGTCATTCGTACGTCTACTTCACGTACGGCATGTGGCACTGCCTCAACCTGGTGTGCGGTCCCGAGGGCAAGGCGAGTGGTGTCCTGCTCCGGGCCGGGGAGATCGGCATCGGGGCGGAGATGGCCCGCAAACGTCGATTCTCGGCCCGGCATGACAGAGAACTGGCCAAAGGGCCGGCGCGTCTGGCTACCGCCCTCGACGTCGACCGGGCGTTGAACGGTGTCGACGTGGTGGCAGGCGCTCAGGGGCCGCTGTCCGTCCTGCAAGGCTCGCCGCCGGCTCCCGACCTGGTACGGAGCGGACCACGCACGGGTGTGGGCGGCGGCGGCTCCCACCAGCCCTGGCGTTTCTGGATCGACGGCGACCCCACGGTCAGCCCGTACCGGGCCCATGCGCCTCGCCGCCGCGCAACTTGACTCGCCCCTGCTGTTTCCCTAATGTAGTCCGAGCCGCTTGAACGGATGCAGTTGTTGTTGGCACGGTCCATCGGACCGGGTCGAAGCATCGTGAGAGGGCCAACCACTACCTACGATTCACCCCTGGCGGGTGCAATTTCGGCATGCCGAAATTCGTCCGATCGACTCGATTATGAGTCGCCGAGGAAATCGGCTAATGTAGTGACCACGCCGAAAGGGAAACGCGAAAGCGAAGAACTGGAAAGCGAAACAAGCAGTAACCCGCTTCGACCGGGAATCGGACACGAAAGAGTCTGATAGAGTCGGAAACGCAAGAACGAAGGGAAGCGCCCGGAGGGCCCCGGTGAAAC
>NZ_JBHWZS010000185.1:0-17001 GCF_042728155.1 Streptomyces sp. NPDC060209 | reverse complement strand
GGCACCTATGGTGCCCGCCGCCGCCTCGCACCTCGTGGTCAGGAGAGCTGCGACACCACCGACTTCGTCTCGAGGTAGTTCTCCAGGGCCTCAGGCCCGCTCTCCCGCCCCCAGCCCGACTGGCGGTAGCCACCGGCAGGCATGTACGACCCGCCTGCCCGGTGCACATTGATCCCCACCCGTCCCGCCCGCAGTCGGCGCGCCACCGAGTGGGCCAGTGCGCCGTCGCGGGTCCAGACGCTGGAGGCGAGACCGTACGAGCTGTCGTTCGCCAGCGCGACGGCCTCGTCGGTGTCGGAGAACGGCATGATGCCGAGCACCGGTCCGAAGATCTCCTCACGCATGACGGTCATCGACTGGTCGACGTCCACAAGGACGGTGGGTTCGAAGAAGAAGCCCCGGTCCCCGACACGGCTACCACCACTGACGACACGGGCGCCGTCGTCGATGCCGCGATCGACGTATCCCGACACCCGGTCCAGTTGCTTCTGCGAGATGAGCGGGCCGAGGTCGGCGGCGGGGTCCGAGCCTGCCCTCAGCCGCATCGAACGACCGATCTCCGCCACTCCGCGAACCACCTCGTCGAAAACGGACTCATGCACGAACAGCCGGGTTCCGGCGGCACAGACCTGGCCGGAATTCCAGAAGACCGCTGACGCCGCTCCCGGGATCGCGGCCTTGAGGTCGGCATCGCCGAACACGATGACCGGGGACTTACCGCCGAGCTCCAGCGACAGCTTCTTCATGTTGCCCGTGGCCGCCCGCACGATGAGCCGGCCGACCTCGGTCGACCCGGTGAACGAGACGGTGTCCACATCCGCGTGCTCCGCCAGGGCGGCGCCCGCGCGTTCGCCGACTCCCGTCACCACGTTGACCACCCCTGCCGGAACGCCCGCCTCGAGCAAAAGCTGCCCGAGCCAGAGAGAAGTCAGCGGCGTCTCCTCGGCAGGCTTCAGCACGCAGGAACACCCTGCCGCGAGCGCCGGAGCGAGCTTCTTGGCCGCCATGCTCAACGGGGCGTTCCACGGCGTGATGAGCCCAGCCACTCCCATCGGCTCGCGCAGGGTGTAGCCCTGAACGCGGCGGTCCGCCGGCCCGAGATCCACAGTGCGGCCGTGGATCTTGTCCGCCCAGCCTGCGTAATACCGGAACTGGGCAGCGGCCTCGATCACCATGCTCCTGGCCTGCCCGACCGGCAGGCCGAGGTTCAGGCTCTCCAGCCGGGCCAGCTCGTCGGCCTGCTCCCTCATGAGGTCGCCGACGCGCCAGAGCACGGCGCCGCGGTCAGCCCCGGACAAGCCGCGCCACCTTCCTTCCTCGAAGGAGAGTCGAGCCGCCGCCACCGCCGCCTCGACGGCCTCCGCGCCGCCATCAGGCACAGCCGCGATGGCTTCTCCCGTACTGGGGTCGAACACCGGAGTGAAGGACGTCGATGGGCTCACCCACTCCCCGTCGATGAGCATGGCAACAGGTTCGTCGCCCTGGTGGAGTTGTCGTGGCCAGGCAGTCGTGGATACGGACATCGCTGTCGCCAAACCTTCCAGATATCACCGCGACCGGCTTGAGGGCCGCGTCAGTGATCGTCCCGATGCGGAGGAACGCGGACAGCATCATGGGGACCCGATCACACCTGTTCCTCATTTAGAACTACTGGTCGCCATTATGAATCGCCCCGACCGTGGGGTGTCAACGCCGCCGACCGGCCCATCCCACCACCCCCTCGCCGCGGCACGGACTATTGACCGCAGGCGACCAGCGCGGTTACGTTCACGTGAACCGTTCCCAATTACACAATGTGGTACGTATATACGAACGAGGCTCTTCATCGACGCCTCTCAAAGAGGGGCGACCCGTCGAACCGCCAGCCGCCGCACGGTCTTCGTCGTTGTCGGCAACGAACGAACTGCCCCAACCCGCCTCGCCCTCAGTGTCGAGCTTTCGAGGAGCTGGTCCGATGCCCACACCACTTCCCCCCGAGGATTTGGCACCCCCGACTCCCGAGCCCGCAGAGTCCGTTGTGGTGCCCACACACAAGGCTGCGACGCCGGTGAAGATGCGCAAGGTCGCATCGGCCAGCTTCATCGGCACCGTCATCGAGTTCTACGACTTCGGTATCTACGCCACGGCCGCGGCGCTCGTCTTCGCCAACACCTTCTTCCCGGCACTGGGTGAACACGCCGGGACTGTCGTCTCCTACGCGACTCTGGGAGTCGCCTTCGTCGCCCGCCCACTGGGCTCCATCCTCTTCGGGCACTTCGGCGACCGTCTCGGACGCAAGCGCACCCTCATCGCCACCATGTCGATCATGGGTGCGGCCACCGTGCTCATCGGCCTGCTACCGACCGCGGCAAGCGTGGGCATCGTGGCCCCCATAGCACTCGTCGTGCTGCGGATCGCCCAGGGCCTGGCCGCCGGAGGTGAGTGGGCGGGCGCCGCCCTCTTCACCTCCGAACATGCACCGCAGGCCCACCGCGGTTTCTGGGCGATGTTCACCAACCTGGGCGGAGCCTTCGCGAACATCCTGGCGCTGGGAACGTTTCTGGTCACAGACCTGTACATGAGCGACGAGACCTTTGCGGCCTGGGGTTGGCGGCTGCCCTTCATCCTCAGCGTGCTACTGGTCGTTGTCGGACTCTTCATCCGACTACGGATCGACGAGACCCCTGCCTTCCAAGCAGAAGCCAAGCGCCGCCAGACAGGCGGAGGTCTGCCGTTCAAGGATGCCTTCACTCACCAGTGGAAAGAGATCCTGCTCGGCGCGGGCTCGCTGGTGATGGCCTTCTCTCTTGGCTACATCGGCATCGCGTTTCTCACCAACTACGGCACAGCCACCCTGGATCTACCACGGCCCCAGGTGCTGGGGGCCGGCATGTTCGGGAACCTGCTGAACTGCCTGGCAATCATCGCCGGCGGCATACTGACCGACCGGTTCGGGCGCCGGCAGGTCCTGCTCGTAGCCAACATCGTGGGCATCCCATGGGCCCTGATCCTGTTCCCACTGCTGGACACGGGGACGCTTCCCGCATTCTGGCTCGGCATATCGGTGACCTTCATGATCGCCGGTGTCGGATTCGGTGTCGCGGGCTCTTTCCTGTCCGAGCTCTTCCACACCCGCTACCGCTACACCGCCGCCGGACTGTCCTACAGCCTCGCCGGCGTTCTCGGCGGTGCTGTTCCGCCGCTGGTGGCTGCGACCCTGATCGGCAGCTACGGCGGTTTCGTGTTCGGCGTCTTCCTCGCCGCGTACTGCCTCATCGGCCTCTTCTGCACACTCGCCCTGCGCGAGACCCGCCACCGAGAACTCACCGAGCCGACACTTCCCGTAGGAGATGCCGAATGACACTCACCATCACCGCCGTGTCCGTGGGCCGCGTCTTCGGTCTCCAGAAGCCGTCGCTCACCTACTCGCGGGGGTGGGGCGAGACGCTGGACATCCCGCTCATCATGTTCGTGATCCAGGGCGGAGGCGCCCCGGTGGTCGTCGACACCGGTGCCGACTTCGCCCGCGCCGTGACACATCACGGGATCAGGATGGAACAGACCCCCGAGGAGCGCCCCGAAGCGGCGCTGAGAGCGCTGGGCGTGGACCCGGCGGACGTGGGTGTCGTCATCAACACCCACCTGCACTGGGACCACAGCTCGAACAACCATCTGTTCCCGAACGCCCGGATCATCGTCCAGCAGCGTGAGATCGACTACGCGAGCAACCCTGTGCCGTGGCACCGCCGTCAGTTCGAGCACCTGCCCGAACTCACGGCGGCGTGGCGGCGCGCCGAGGACAGGATCGACCCGGCGGACGGCGACGCCGAGGTGGCCCCCGGCGTCTCGGTCGTTGCCCTCCCCGGGCACACGCCCGGATCACAGGGTGTCGTCGTCGAAGCTGAGTCGACGCGCTACCTACTGGCCGGCGACTGTATCGATCTCTACGAGAACTGGGCGGGCGACGCCGAGGACGAGCACATCCCGTCGGGCTTTTTCACGGACATCGTGGCTTACCACCACAGCCTGAGTCTGATCGAGAAGCTCGGGTGCGAGGTCATCCCGAGCCACGACCCACTTGTCGTCGAGCGTCGCGAGTTCCGTTAGGGCGGCACGTTCTCCGGGTCGTGCGCGGGCGGCGGTCCGATGGTCAGAGCACAGCCGGCGCTCCCCCTGTTGTGGTCAGAGGATAAGTACGAGACGGCCGCGGACACCGCCTGCTTCCAGGCGGCGGTGCGCTTCAGGAGCCCGGGCGGCAGGGTACTCGGCGGCGACCCTCATCGTCAGTTCTCCTCGCTCGGCGTGAACACGGAGGGCCTCCAGCTTGCCTTGCTCGTACACATACTCCGGGACGAAGACCTCCCGGATGGTTACGCCAGGGTGGTCACCGAGGGGGGCGACGCCTGGCATGTCGGACCTGCGCCCCATGACCAGCTGTCCCCCCGGCCGAATCGCCGAGAGTACGTCCCGCCCGAGGAGCGCCCCATCCATGAGGCTGGAGACGCCTCCGGGGACGGCTTCGAGGATGCGTCCCGCGACGCCCGGTCCACGGGCGACGACTCGATCGGCGCCCAGGGACCGCACCAGTTCCTCGTCGGCGGGAGCCGCGTCGGCCACCACGCACAGGCCGGCCGCCTTGGCCAATTGGATGGTGTAGCCGCCCACCGCTCCGGCGGCGCCGGTAACGGCCATCCAGTCCCCGGGGGTCGGCGAGAGAAGATCCATAGCCTGCTGCACCGTCAGGCCGTTGGAGGGGACGGTGGCGGCTTCGGCATGGCTGCTGCCGGCCGGCGCGAGCGCCACCTGACGCGGGTCCAGGACGAGCTGCTGCGCATACGCGCCGCCGGAAGGCATGTAGGGCACGACGAACGCCATCACCCGATCCCCGATCCTCAGATCGGTCTCGGCGTCAGGCCCGATCTCGTCGATTACGCCTGCGGCCTCGTTGCCCGGGCTGAACGGCGGGACGAGACGGCCTTCGAACAGCGCAGCCGCTTCTCCCCTGCGGACCACGGCGTCGGACGGGTTCACCGTTGCGGCGTGCACACGCACTCGGATCTGGCCCGGGCCCGCATGTGGGTCGGGGACGTCCATCCACCGTAGAACATCCGGACCGCCGAATTTCGTCACTACGACTGCCTTCACACCGCTCCCATCTTGTCTTCCCATCTGGGCGCGAACGGGGCTGCGCTTCATCGCCCGTAGGTACCTATTCAGCATGTAGGTATATGAGGGATACTAACCTCATGAGCAGTGAACCCGGCGCGCGCCGACGGATGGACAGCACGAATGGTGGGCCCTTTCCTTCCCCGGAGGGCTCCTCGAATCAGCCGGTTCCCGCGCACTGGAACGACGAGGAACGGGTAGCGCTCGTGCGCGGCATCCTGGCCCGGATCGGCGACAAGTGGAGCGTGACCGTCATCTGCTCGCTCGGGCAGCACCCTCGCCGGTTCAACGAACTGCGGCGTGACGTCACCGGCATCACCCAGCGGCAGTTGACGTCCACTCTCAGAGCGCTGGAACGCGACGGACTCGTGTCCCGCACAGTCTTCCCCTCGACTCCCCCGGCCGTCGAGTACGCCCTGACCGATGTCGGCCAGGACCTTGAGCGCGTCGTGTATACCCTCGCCGCATGGGCTGACCACCATGCCGACACCATCCGAGCGGCCCGCCTTGACTACGACAGCCAGGCCGAAATCTGACACCACAGCCCGCGTCGCGTCACAGGCATCCTCGCCAAGCCCCCCGCCGGCGTCAGCGGGAGGGGAGGGTGGTTCTCCTTCTCCAGAACCTCGAGCGCCGGATTCCGATGCGGCAACTGCCAAGGCCCAGCACCCGGGAAGGTGGCGCTGGGTCTTGGCAGTCGCCGCAGTTCTCAGGTCGCCGCGATGGTCGCCGTGTCGAGCACGAACCGGTATCGCACGTCGCCCGCGGTGAGTCGGTCGTACGCCGTGTCCAGTTCCTTCGCCGTGATCATCTCGATCTCGGCCTTGATCCCGTGCTCGGCGCAGAAGTCCAGCATCTCCCGGGTTTCCGGCATTCCGCCGCTCATCGAGCCGGCCAGCTTCCGCCGGTTGGTCAGCAGCGTGTAGGGGTCGATCCGCAGCGGTTCGTCGGGAACACCGAGATTGACGAACGTCCCGTCGAAGTCGAGCAGTTCAAGATGGGCCGAGAGATCGTAGTTCGAGGGGACCGTCGACACGATGAGGTCGAACGAGTCCCTCATCGCCTCCAGGTCACCGGTGGTGCGGAAGTCGTCCGCTCCGAGGCGCTCGGCGTCGGCGCGACGGCCCTCGGTGAGTTCGAGAACCGTCGTGTGCGCGCCGAGTGCATGCGAGATCTGGACGCCGATGTGGCCGAGCCCGCCGAATCCGAGGATGCCGACCCGCTTGCCCGGACCCGCGCCCCAGAAGCGCAGCGGCTGGTACATCGTGATGCCCGCACACAGCAGGGGCGCGGCAAACTCCAGCGGAAGCGCGTCCGGGATTCGGGCCACGAACCGCTGATCGGCCACTGTGCGTTCGCTGTATCCGCCGAGTGTCACCTGGCCGTCACGGCCGACCCCGTTGTACGTCAACACCTTGCCCCGGCGACAGTAGGACTCCTGTCCCGCCCTGCACACCGCGCACTCCCGGCAGGAGTCGACCAGGCAGCCGATGCCGACACGGTCACCTGCCGTCAATCGGGTGACCCCGCGGCCGACCTCCCGCACGACCCCTGCGATCTCGTGACCCGGGACGATCGGGTAGCGGGTATGTCCGAACTCGGCACGGGCGTGGTGGACATCGGTATGACAGACGCCGGCGTAGGCGATGTCCAGCAGCACATCCGTCGGCCCGAGATCACGGCGTTCGATGGTTACGGTACTGAAGGGTGCGGTCGGGCTCGTCATGGCCCGAGCCTGTGCGGTGATCAACGCTCACTCCTTTCATAGCGGTTGGTCGGGGCGTCCGGCGTCAGCCGATGAGCGACTGATACTCGAGGTACTCCTCGATCCCGTACCGGCCCATCTCACGGCCGATGCCCGACAGCTTCAGACCACCGTGAGGAGCGCGCATGTCGATGGATGCACCGTTGATGCGGACACGCCCGGTGCGGATGCGCCGTCCAACGGCGCGGGCCCGCTCGGGGTCGGCGGACCAGACACCGCCGGCGAGCCCGTAGTCGGAGTCATTGGCGATCGCGACGGCATCGTCCGTGTCGTCGTACGGGATGATGACGTTGACCGGGCCGAAGACCTCCTGCCGCGCCAGCGTGTGATTGTTGGTGCCGCTGAACACTGTCGGCCGGACGTAGAAGCCCCGGTCCAGGTGGTCCGGTGCCTCCGGGCCTCCCGTGACCAGCCGCATGCCCTCGTCGATTCCCGTCCGGATGTACCGGCGTACGCGCTCGCGCTGGGCGTCCGAGACCACCGGCCCGAGGGTCGTCGCCTCGTCGAAGGGGTCACCGATGACGAAGCCCGCGGCCTTGGCCGCGGCGATCTCCTCCGCCTCCGCCAGCCGTGACCTCGGGACGAGCGTCCGCGAAAGCCCTCCGCAGACCTGGCCCGCGTTGCGGAAGGCGTCGGTGAGCCCGTCCGTGACGGCCTTCTCCAGGTCGGCATCGTCGAGGATGAGGTTGGCGGACTTGCCGCCGAGTTCCAGTGCCACACGCTTGACCGACTTGGACGCGAGTTCCATCACCCGGCTGCCGGCGCGCACCGAACCGGTGAGCGACACGATGTCGATCAGCGGGTGGGTCGCGATCGCCTCACCGATCTCCGGCCCAGGTCCGCTGACCACGTTGAACACACCGTCCGGCAGACCGGCCTCGGCGGCCGCCTCAGCGAACATGAACGAGCTCAGGGGCGCGACCTCCGTGCCCTTGAGCACCATGGTGCATCCCGCCGCGAGCGCGGCGCCGGCCTTGAGTGTGATCATGCGCATGGGGCCGTTCCACGGGGTGATCGCCCCAGCCACACCTGCGGGAATGCGCCGCACGATGGTGTCGTCGAAACGCTCCTCCCAAAGGACGTCCTTGATGCTCGCCGCCGCGATCCGCAAGTCGTTGATGGGAGCGGCGACGTGTGACCGGCGGGCCAGCGCGATCGGCGTGCCGATCTCCCTCACGGTTGACCGCGTCAGCTCCTCGGCCTTCGCTTCGAGGATGTCGGCAATGCGGGTGATCACCGCAGCCCGCTCCTCGATCGAGGAGTGCGACCAGGTCTCGAACGCCCGGGCCGCGGCCTGGGCCGCGCGGTCGACGTCGTCGGTATGGCCCCGTGGGACCGTCGCGATCGGCTCCTCGGTCGCCGGGTTGACCACGGTGAGCACTCCGGTGCCCGCCGATTCGACCCACTTGCCGTCGATGAAGATCGTGTCCCGCTCGATCACGGCTCTCTCCCTCGCGCGAGCACCGCCGGGACGCCGAGACACCCGGAGACGTTCGCATATAGGAACCAATATTCCTTATTACGATTCCGGACGCTACAACCCGCCACTGCGCGTAGTCAATGGATACGACCGGCTCAGCGGGCCGCGACGGTCCAACGCTCCGGGTGGCGTCCGCTCCGCCTGATCCGGCCGTCCCCGCCCAGACGCATCAGATGGGCCGAGGTCTCGGCCAGCGCCGATCGCATCGAGCGAGGAGTGAAGGCCGAGAAGTCCCGGGCCCATGACACCGCCTGCGCCACCTCCCACACGGTGTCGCACCCTCGCGCGACGGCACACTCGATCTCCGCGAGCCGCGCATCGTGATGCCGGCACAGGACGTCGAGGCGGCGGGACACGCGGTCGAACGGCCACTCATGTCCGGGGAGCACCACCGTTCCGGGGTCCGTGAGTTGGCGCAAACGGCCCAGGGAGGCCAAGAAGTCCCGTAGGGGGTCCGGGCCGGATCCTGGCCTGCGCGCGACGTTCGGGGTCACCTTCGGCAGGACGTGATCACCGGTCAGCAGCACATTTCGCTCACGCTCCCGGAAGCAGAGGTGCCCCGCGGTATGGCCAGGCGTATGCACGGGGATCAGAGCTCCGTCCGTTCCTGGCACCGGGACTCCGTCCTGGAGCTCGACGTCCGGGACGACCGACGGCAACACGGCGTCAAGTGAGCGCAGTTCGCCATCCAGTTCGGCGAGCAGCGCCCCCGGTACGCCGCATTCCCGCAGCCAGTCCGCGATCTCTGCGAGCCGATCACTGCGCTCCGCCTCGCCGACCCGGATCTGCGCGCGCTCGCCCGGGTGGGCACCGATCCACGCGGACGTGTGCTTCCGGATGCGGGAGGCGAGCCCGTAGTGGTCAGGATGGGCATGGGTGACGACGACACCCATCACCTCGTCGAGGCCGGCCCCCGCCCGCGCGAGCCCGGCGACGAAGGCCTGCCAAGCCTCGTCGGAGTCCCAGCCCAGATCGACGACAACGATTCCGTCGGGATAGCGCAGCGCGTAGGAGTACGAGTACGCCAGCGGGCTGGGGAAAGGAACCGCGGTCGCCCAGACGCCGCCCGCCACTGCGAATCCCTCGATCCGACGTGTGGGCCGCTCTTCCGGGTGCCGGTAGGCGTCGGCAGGCTCAACATGCCGGGACATGTGCATCACACCTCTCCAGGCGCCCGTCGAGCAGGAGGTCGATGTCACGCGACCGGACACGCCTCCCCCGAACGCCGCGTCACGATTGGGTTCGTATTATCGAACTCGCTTCCTGAAATACGATACCCATCGTGTGGCGGCACCTGCACCCGACGGAAGGACCGTGCCAGATGACCGGGACCCGCGAGAGCGCAGGCGTAGGCAAGGACTCCGAACATCGACTTCTGCTGCCCTCCCTGATGTTCACAGCTCTCTCCGTCTCCGCGATCAGCACCCTCGGCGCCCCCATGGTGCCGACCATCGCCCGGGAGCAGCATGTGTCACTGAGCGCTGCTCAGTGGGTCCTGACGGCGACGCTGCTGGCCGGAGCGGTCGCCGGACCCGTTCTCGGCAGACTGGGTGACGGGCCGCGCCGGAAGGGCGCGGTTCAAGGAACGCTCATCGGCGTGCTCGTCGGGAGCGCCTTGGCCGCACTCGCTCCCACGTTCGGCCTGCTGCTGGCCGGGCGCGCACTGCAGGGCCTGGGCATGGGGCTGATGCCGCTGACCATCGCGGTCGCTCGAGACCACCTCCCGGCCCGACGCATGCGCACCGGCATCGCATCCCTCTCGATCACGACATCCGTCGGGGCCGGTATCGGTTACCCCGTGACGGGCCTCATCGCTCAGCACCTCGACTACCGCGCAGGATTCTGGTTCGCGGCCCTGCTCAGTGCGGTCGCGCTGATCGTGGTGACCCGGGTGATACCGGTGGGCTCCTCGGCTCTCCAGCGCCCTCTCGACGCCGCCGGCGCCGGGCTGCTCTGTTCAGGGCTGGCCGCGATCCTGCTGGCCTTGAGTCAGGGCGTGGCCTGGGGCCTGGCATCGGCTGCCACGCTGAGCTGTCTCTGCCTCGGCGTCCTGCTCCTGACCGCATGGCTCGTGCAGGCGCTCCGTACCAGCCACCCGCTGGTCGACATCCGACTGATCCGTAACCGCGCGGTCCTGGCCGCCAATACGACCGCGCTCCTCGTGGGCATAGGCATGTATGCCGTGCTGTCCCTGGTCAACCTCTACACACAGGTACCCGCTGCCGCCGGGTACGGCTTCCACCTCTCGCTCCCCACCGCCGGACTCGTTCTGATGCCCATGTCACTGGGAAGCCTCACGGCGAACCGACTCGCTTCAGCGCTGGTCTCCCGGATCGGCCTCTACCGCGTGCTTCCCCTCGGCGCGCTGGTGGTCTGTCTCGACCTGGTACTGCTCGCACTGTGGCGAGACCATGTCGCTGTCCTCGTCCTCGGCACGTTCCTCCTCGGCAACGGCGTGGGGGCTGCCTATGCGGTGATGCCCATCCTCATCGTTCGCCACGTGCCGGCCTCCGAGACCGGCAGCGCGACGAGTTTCAACCAAGTACTGCGAACCGTAGGAGGTTCCGTGGGCAGCGCGGCGATCTCAGCGATCATGCTCGCCTACATGCCGCCTGCCGGGGACACCCCTCGCGACACCGCGTACACCACGGCGTTCCTGGTGACCGCCGCAGCATCGTTCCTCGGTGTCGTAGCGGCGGTCGTGCTCCCACCGCGCCGCGGTGGGGCAGCCGAGCCGAAGGGCGATATCGCGGGACGAGGGCACGAGGCGACCGGGCCCCGGCACACTGCAGCCGAACCCGGCACGGACCCACGGCAGGAGGAAGCTCCCTGCTCAGATCGGTTCCCTGGCTGAGACCTTCTGCGCCGACCAGGAATCCACGTGCTTGAGGAGGACCTTACGAAGCTTCGCCTCACGGGGCTTCATCTCGGCGGCCTGGCCGATGAGAATCGCCGCGCCGACGCTCTCACCGGCGTGATTGCGCACGACGGCCGCGAGCGCGAGCTGAGTTCCGTGGTGGAGAAGGTTCGTCGCGACACGGCTCTTGCCGATGTCGGCGAACTCGGAGAGGAACTCCGAGACGAGCTCCGGACTCTCCGCCTGCTGCCGACGCAGGTGTGCCTCGCGATCGACGTCCGGGCGTGCCACCAGCAGAGCCTTGCCCCCCGCGGTGGCGAGGAGCGTGCGCCGGATGTTACTGCGGGCCGCGAACCCGGTGAGAGCATCCGTGCCCGACTCGCCGATGTAGATCAGGTGGTCGCCGGCCTCGACACCCAGGAAGACGGTCAGGCCGGTCGCCTTGTGCAGAGCCTCCAGGTCCGCCTGCGTCACCTGCCCTGCGCGGATGCGGCCGCTGGCCAGAGTGAGGCCGTACACAGCCGGGCCGAGGTAGAAACGGTGGTTGTCCTCGTACAGCCACCCCTTGGCCTGCAGCCCCCGGATGAAACCGTGCACCGAGCTCTTCGGAGCGCCGAGCGCCCGGGCGATCTCGGCGAAGCCGATGCCCGGGTTGTAGACGACCTCTTCCAGGATCTGGGTCACCCGGTCGATGGTCCGGTGGCTCTTCGGGCCGTTGTCATCGGGGTCTGAAGCCGCGTCTGTCACGCGACTCAATGTAGTCGATTTCGACCAGGAATTCATAATGACGAACTCATAAACAGACGCTGCCGCTTCCTGGCGGGCGGCGGGCTGCGCGGTGAAGCCGGTACCGGGCCATCGACGCTCCACGCATCAGCCGGCGCCTCGGGATCACAAGCCGGGGAATGCCCTGCGCACGAGCATTGACACACCCATGACCGAACCTTACCGTCGATCGCACATGCGCTCCTCAGTACGTATATACGAACCGCCGAATCGTGGAGGCCTTGAAGAGCCCCTGGCTCGCGGCTGACCGCTCACAGAACATGCGCGGCACCTCGCCGCACCCTGCCGACAGCTCCCATCTGTCGGTCCCCTGACGCGGCGACGAGATCGCGTCACCAACAGGGAGATGCAATGACGCACTCACAGCAAAAGACACTCGGGCCGGTGGGACCACCCGCCCCCGTCGGAGAAAAAGCGGACCCGCCAGGGATGGGACGAGTCGCCACCGCCAGCTTCATCGGCACCGTGATCGAGTTCTACGACTTCGGTATCTACGGCACGGCCGCCGCACTGGTCTTTCCCGAGGTGTTCTTCCCCGCCCTCGGCCCGGCCGCCGGGATCACCGCCTCATTCGCCGCCCTCGGAGTGGCCTTCGTGGCCCGCCCCTTCGGCAGCCTTCTGTTCGGACACTTCGGCGACCGACTGGGACGCAAGAAGACTCTCATCGCGACGATGTTGCTCATGGGGGTGTCCACCATCCTCGTCGGCTGCATGCCGACAGCCGATCAGATCGGCGTGGTGGCCCCCATCCTGATCGTGATCCTGCGTGTGCTGCAGGGCCTGGCAGCGGGAGGCGAGTTCGCCGGAGCGGTCCTGTTCTCCTCGGAGCACGCGCCCAAGGGCAAACGCGGCTTCTGGGCCATGTTCCCCAACTTCGGCGGAGGCGCGGCAATCACACTCGCCAACCTCACGTTCCTGCTCACCACGCTGTTCATGAGCGATGACACATTCATCAGCTGGGGATGGCGTATCCCCTTCCTCGCCAGCTTCTTGCTCGTTCTCGTCGGGCTGTGGATCCGGCTGCGGATCGACGAGACCCCCGTGTTCAAGAATCAGGTCGCGCGATCGGGCACCTCCGAGCTTCCCTTCCTCGAAGCCCTGAAGCACCAGCCGGGCCAGGTCCTGCTCGCATCAGGCACCGTGATGATCGGCTTCGCGCTCACCTACATCGGCGGTACCTACCTGGTCAGCTACGGCACAACCGTTCTCGAACTGCCACGCACCTTCGTCCTGAGCATGGCCATGGTGGGCGGGCTGGCGATCTCCGCCGGAGTCGTGCTCGGCGCGGTTCTTTCCGACCGCATCGGCCGTCGTTGGGTGATCGTCGGTGCAGCCGGCGTCGCCGTCGTATGGGCGCTGGTCCTGTTCCCGCTCCTCGACCTGGGTTCTCGCGGGATGTTCGCCATCGGGGTCCCGGTGACGTTGTTCCTGTCAGGGATCGCCACAGGGCCGCAGGGCGCGTTCCTCTCCGAGCTCTTCCACACCCGCTACCGCTACACCGCGGCCGGCCTCAGTTACAGCCTGGCCGGCATGATCGGCGGCGGTGTTCCGCCTCTCATCGCACCGTCCGTCATCGACTCCTTCGGCAGCTTCTTCTTCGGCTGCATCCTGGCCGGTGTCTGCCTCATCAGCCTGATCTGCGTGCTCACCGTCGGCGAGACGCGCCAACTCGATCTCGATCGGGCCGCGGCCGACCCTGCTGCCTGAACTCGCCCTTCTGCCCCACGGATTCAAGGAGATGACTCGCGATGTCAGCGGCACCGACCTCGGCACGTCCACCCTTTGTGCTTGTGCACGGCGGCCGACACGGCGGCTGGTGCTGGAAGCACGTGGCCTCCGCGCTACGGCAGGCCGGCCACATGGTGCACACCCCGACCCTGACGGGCCTCGGGGAGCGAGCACACCTGCTGGATCAGGCGATCGGCCTGAACCACCATGTCCAGGACGTTGTCGGGGTCTTTGAGTTCGAGGATGTCCAGGACGCCGTACTCGTAGCGCACAGTTACGGCGGCATGGTCGTGTCAGGGGCCATGGAGCACATTGCGCAACGGGTGCGTCGCGTCGTCTACCTCGACGCGCACCTCCCCCGGTCCGGGGAGTCCGTCTTCGACATGATCGGCCCCCACCGCGCGGCGGCCCTTCTGGAGAACGCCGAGAACAACGGCGAGGGCTGGTTCATCCCACCGGCCGACGCCTCCTGGTACGGCGTCACCGACCCGGACGACGCCGCATGGGTCAACAGCCGCACCACGGCCCAGCCACTGAAGACATACCAGGATCCGGTCGGCAGCACCGACCGGGCATCGATCCACCCGGGCATGTTCATCGAATGCGTCCCCTCCTCACTGGAGCCACACGTCCTGAACCGAGCACGCAGGCGGCACGCCGACGATCCGGACTTCTCGTACCACGTCCTGCAGGCGACGCACGATGCGATGGTCACAGCGCCCCAGGCCGTAACGAATCTGCTGCGCCAGGCGGTGGACCTGTGAGCAGTTCACCGACCCAAATACTCGCGGAGTACGCGGCCTCGACCTCCCTGGAGGCACTGCCGTTCGATGTGAGGGAACAGGCCAAGCAGGTGATACTCGACGAGATGGCCAGCGCGCACTTCGGCCGGCAACAGCCGGCCGGCATCCTTGCGGCCGAGTACGTCGCCTCGATGACAGGGCCGTCGGAGGCACAGGTGCTGGGATCCGCACTTCGCACTTCCGCGCCCCTGGCCGCTCTCGCCAACGGAACGGCGGGGCACGCCGACGAGATCGACGGCGCGCACGTCGTCGGTGGCCACCCTGGCGCAACCCTCGTCCATGCGGCGGTCGCCATGGCGGAACGGCAGGGTGGGACGGGCGGCGACCTGCTCAATGCCGTTGTCCTGGGCTATGACGTGGGCGTCCGGCTCATCGCGGCATGCGGTGGCCTATTCAGTGTCAAGGAACGCCACCATCTGAACTCGGACTTCCTCCACGCCCTGGCAGCCGCCGTGGCTTGCTGCCGGCTCATCGGATCCACTCCGGAGCAGTACCGTCACGCGATGGCGCTGGCCACCTTCCAGGCGAACGGGTTGTGCGCGCTCTTCCGGGAGCGGCAGCACCTGAGCAAGGCGTTCTGCAACGGCCAGTACGCCATGGCGGGTGTCAGTGCCGCTCTGCAGGCCGCCGCCGGGTTCGAGGGGTGCGACGACGTCCTGGGTGAGCGGCACGGTGTGTTCGACGCCTGGGGAGCACCCGACGCCGCGGCCACAGTGACACGGGAACTCGGCAGCGACTTCGCCGTGATGGGTGCCAACTTCAAGTTCGTACGCGCCGGCTACCCGATCCACGCGCCCGTCGAAGCGGCACTGTCGTTGATGGCGAAGCATGGCCTCAGCCGCGACACCGTCTCCACGGTGGAGGTGGGAATGCCGGCTCGAGCGCTACGCGTCGTCGACAACCGTCAGATGCACAACATCTGCGTGCAGGACATGCTCGCCGTGGCGCTGTTGCGCGGTGAGCTCGCACTGAAGGAGAACTACTTCCCCACAGTTCTCGACGACCCTGCTTTCGCAGCGCTCCGGGGCCGTATCACGCTCGTGGTGGACCCACAGCTGGAGACCGCGGCGCCCAACGGCCGGGGAGCCGTCGTCACCATCGGGACGCGGGACGGCAGGCACGTGACCGAACGGGTCGACCACCCACGCGGGCACAGCGCCCGGGGCGGGGTCACCTGGGACGAACTGTCCGTGAAATGGCGTGACGCGTCCCCGGATCAGGACGTGGACTCCTGGGTCGCCCGCACCCGCTCGCTCGAGGACGTGGGCCAGGTGGAACAACTCTCCGGCCTGTTCGCCCGACAACACTGAGCAGCAGAGCCGGAACGCCACCCCCGGGCGCAAGAGAAGAGACTCCGGCGCCCGGGGCAGTGTCGGTGCGTATACACCCGCATCACCACCCACAGCGTCCGGCGGCATCGGGGCGGATGCAGGCCGGCCAGGGGGGCCCTGTCATACCCCCCACTACGCATCCCCCGGAACAGCCCGGCCTGCCTCTGCGACTCGCGAGGAGGCAAGGTGGATCGTGGCACCAATGATCACCTGCGGACAGGAGGGGTTCGTTGCGTACCCCACACGGCGGGGAGGCCGGCCCCGCCCGTTCGTACGACAGCCCGGCCGACATCCGCACGACCAGGAGAGTTTCATGCAGTACGTGACCTTGATCAACGGTGTCGAGATGCCGATCCTCGGCTTCGGCGTCTACCAGATCCCCGCCGAGGACACCGAGCGCGCCGTGTCCGAGGCCCTGGCCGCCGGCTACCGCCTCCTGGACACCGCCGCCTCCTACGGCAACGAGGAAGCCGTGGGCCGGGCCATCAAGAACAGCGGCGTTCCGCGGGAAGCGCTCTTCGTCACCACGAAGCTGTACGTGCAGGACGCGCCCGCGGAGGAGAACACGAAGCGCGCCTTCGAGACGTCACTGCGCAAGCTCGGTCTCGACTACGTCGACCTGTACCTGATGCACCAGCCCTACGGCGACGTGTACGGCCAGTGGCGGGCCATGGAAGCCCTCAACCGTGAGGGTCGCGCCAAGGCCATCGGCGTCGCCAACTTCTACCCCGACCGCCTCCTCGACCTGATCATCAACAACGAGATCACGCCGGCCGTCAACCAGATCGAGACGCACCCCTTCTTCCAGCGTGCCGACTACCAGGAGCTCATGCGCGCACACGATGTGCGGATCCAGTCCTGGGGCGGCTTCGCCGAAGGAAAGAACGACCTGTTCGCCAACCCGCTGCTGGCAGAGATCGGCAAGGAGCACGGCAAGTCCGTCGCCCAGGTCGTGCTGCGCTGGCTGACGCAGCGCGATGTCGTAGCAATCCCGAAGTCTGTCCGGGCCGAGCGCATGGCGGAGAACCTCGACATCTTCGACTTCGAGCTCACCGCAGACCAGATGGCCTCCATCGCCACCCTGGACACCGGCTCGTCGCTGTTCC
>NZ_JBHWZS010000184.1:0-17143 GCF_042728155.1 Streptomyces sp. NPDC060209 | reverse complement strand
CTAAGCGCCCGTTTGGCCGTGGTTGACGCCGGACCGCTCGCCGACGCCATCCTCGAACACCAGGGCCTGACCGGCCGCGTGCGCTGGGATACGACCGATGGCATGCGGATCAACGACGGCATGTACTCCTTCCGCAACCCTGCTAGCCACTGCGCCCTGTCGGACGAACGCTTGACCCGGGTGTCGGCCGCACTGGTGGGGTGAGGTGTCCGCAACGACTGCAAGGCATGTAATGCATCCGCGGGTTCGGGTGGAACACGAGGTTGCTGAGCGATCCGAAGGGCTTCGGAGGTGATGTCGGCCTGGGCGTCCTCGGTCGTTACCGGCGTCCGCCGAACTGCCAGTTGTGCACCTCGATGTCCGCATACCGGTCCGGGGTCAGGATGGCGTGTGCTGTGTCCGGGTTCGGCGCCTGGACCAATGCCGCCGTGCCCAGCCAGGTGGCGCCGTCATCGGACAACAGCGGCCCGTAGGCGATCAGCCCGTCCCGGTCTGTTCAGACACGGGCGGACCGCTCCATCAGCGCGCAGAAGACGCACGACACCGCGCTGCGCAGCGCCGTGCACACCGGCACACCGCCGCCAGAAGCAGCGCCCAGCGTGCCCTGGCCCAAGCGGCTCCGGGAGGCTTACGACGCCGACACAGCCCTCCAGAGGGCGGCAGCGGCCCAAGGCGCCTCCGACCTCAACCCCGCCAGACTGAAAGTTACGCGAGTGGCCAACTCGATTTACCAGCTCTCCGGGCTCCTGGCCAACGCCGCCAACCCCGAGAACGTCGACCTCGCTGACCAAGGGGACCTCCAACCCGCCCTCGCCCCCCTCTTCGTCGCCCACCAGGGCCCCTTCACCCTCCCCAAATAGACAGCGCAGCTCCGAGGGCCGGAGCAGGCATGCCGACCCTCAGAACAAGCCCTGGACCCACACTGTGCGGTCGAACACGGCCCAGGAGCGGGTCACCGAACCTCCCTGCGAACGCCGCACCACACGGTGACGAGGCCAGCCTCAGACCCGGCCAAGCGCCGAGGACGAGCAGCGTCGGTTGACTGCCCAGCTCCGTGGAGACCCGCCCGCATCCCGTCAGCGCGTCCCCTTCCCGGAACGCAGGGTTCGTAGCAGGCCGCGCCAGCTGAACCGGGGCGCGAAGCACGGGGGCGGGACAGGGATGCCCCTGGGGGGCCGGTCGGAGACTGAGTCGGCGGAAGCATCGGCTGAACGAGCTGAACGAGCTGAACGAGCTGAACGAGCTGAACGAGCTGAACGGGCTGGTGGGCGCTGCCCCTTCCGCTGACGGCCGAGAAAGGGCGGCCGGGGCGGGCACGGCGACTGGGGGCTGGGGACCCGGCTGCTGGGCGTGTTCGCGGGCGAGACGGCGACGGTGCGCCTCGCGGCCGCTCTGAGCCTTCTCCAGTGCGGCCATCAGCTGGAACGCGGGAGCAGGCCGGAATCCGGTGCGATGCCCAAGGCCGGACAGGGGGAGGGGGATCAGACCCCACCAGGTGGCGCCGTCGGCCGGGCAGGGGGTGGGAGATCTTCCAGTCCTTCGCCCAGGAGGCCATCTCGCCGCTCCAGTCCTCGCCGTCGCGAGCCGGGTAGGTGCCAGGGTGACCGCCGTAAGGGATGAGGACGGTGCCCTTCGAGATCCAGCACGCTGCCTGGAGCCAGATGGCAGCGCCGGGCAACGCACACGCCAGCTGGCCGGCCAGGTCCACGACAACGGTGAGATCGCTCTGGATGTCGGCCTGGTGAGGGGCCGTCGCCGAGCACCGATCTGTGCCCCGGCGGCCCCCGGGGTGGCGGAAGCGCGCGGGGTGAACCCGGAGTCGGGGGTGGCCGGCCCGGAGAAGACCAGGGTGCTCCCGCAGGCGCAGCGCAGGCAGCGTCCGCCGGCCCTGCCCCGGGGGAGCTGGCTCGCGGCGTCGGGTTCGCGGCGGAAGTCGATGATCCTGGCCGTCGGCTCCAGCATCGGTGGCGAGCTCGCCCGTGCGGGCAGCGACAACGGCAGAAGACGTTCCTGACGTGGTCGATCATTGCGGCGTCACGGCTGCCAGTCCGCCCCGGCTGCTGTAACGCCGCCGAGGGGGACCGGCAGCCGGCGCAACGCCCCAATCCACGAAAGGCCGCTTGGGCCGCCACCCGGCGCGCCCGCCATCACCACGCCGGAGCAGGCCGCGCTTCGCGCGGCAGACGGGCGGGGTTCTGGTCCGGGCATCCCGAACGCCGCCACCCGCCTGAGGATCTCCCAGGCGCGGAAATTCGACGATGCCTGAGTTCATGGAAGGCGAGCCCGGCGATGACCGTTTCACGGTCGCGGTCGATGACTGCGGCGAGGGTGTGAGACGGGGGGATCGTCCTGTCTGACCGGCCGACAGCCGCCTGCCCTGGTGTTCGGTGAGCATGGTTGCCGATTGTGGTGTCAGGAATAGTCGGGTTGGTGAGGCTGTGCCGGCGGCTGCCTGCCCTCGGTGTCCGAGGGACGGCTCCAGTCGAGGACGTGAATGCCCGCGCTCTGGATGAGGCTGGGTTCCAGTCCTAAGTGCTGGACGGGAGAGTGGCCATGGCGGTTCAGCCATCTACGGCGGCGCCGTTGTTCTGCCGGGTCCAGCGTGTGCCATTGGTCGTAGTGGACTCCTGGGGCGCCGCAGGGATTCTCTTGGTTCCAAGCGCGCAGGAAGGCCACTTCGTCGGGAGAGGTGCGCAAGGTGGTCAGGGCCCACGCGGTTTCGTACGGCAGGGTCGGACCGTGGCGGGCCATGAGCTGGAAGGTGCGCAGTTGTCGCAGAGGAGCGAGGAGCCATCGGGCGGTAGGGGTCTTCATGTGGGTTGACTCCCGGGGGCTTCGGGGGCGAGCCATTGGGCGGCGGTCGCCTGCAGGTCGTGTTGGCCGAGGATGTTGAGGGTCTGGACGAATGCCTGGAGGAAGACCTCTCGCTGCTGTGGTGTGTGCAGGTCGGTGAAGAGCTGGTCGGTGAAGCGCCGGACGTCACCGCGCAGGTCGTCGTCCATGGGTTCATGCGGCTGGGGAAGGTTTTCCAGGGCTGCCGTAAGCCCCTGGATGTCGTTGAAGCGGTCCGGGAAGCGGGCAATCCACCACACCCGGCGCAGGTCAGGGTTGGCGAGGACACGCTGAAGCTGGGCCAGGCGGTACAGGTTCTCTTCATGGTCGAGATCGGCTGCCTGTTGACGGCGGGCGTGCTCCTCGGCGAGGCCGCGGTCGTGGGCAGTGACATGCAGTTCGACGGCACCTGTGGCCTCCAGCCCGGATACGCGGCCCCAGTGCGCCAGAGCGGCGTTGGCCGCGTCCTGGGCCGCACCCACGTCGAGCACGGAGTACGGCCGCACGGCATGCTCGGCTTTACGGCGCAGATGGTCGCGGGCCAGGGCGGCGGGGGCTTGATGATCTGGTGCCGGGGTGCTGGGGCGTCGCCACGATCCGTTGATGCGGGCCGTGAAGAACACACTGGCAAGGTGGCTGGCTATCCGCTCGCTGGTCATGACGAACGGATGCTGTTCCGAATCGGTGTGGGCGGCACGCGGGGCGCTGCGGCCGGCTCGGTTGCGCCGCGGCAGGAGACTCACGCCGGTGCGGAGGAGGTCTCCCCGGCAGGGTGCGCGGGGGGCCAGTCTTCGGTGGGCGATGCCGTGTGATCGGTGAGGATCTCATCGAGCAGCCGTCGTCGGCGCGATCGCCCCAGGTCGGAGCTGCTGGAAGAGCCCACCAGCAGGGCGGCGGGTCCCACTTGCCCGGCGCAGCCGCGCAGCACGGCGGTGGCCAGCGGCAGGATCTCCTCGTCGGGCAGCTCCGGGGAGTCGAGCCAGGCTGCCAGGCGGATGTGCGCCGCCTCGGCTGTGGCCGATTCCTGCAGCAGGACCTGCCAGCCGCGGATGCAGAGCTCACCAGCCAGCGTGGAAGAAAGGCCGTCGCCGGCCCCCGTCCCGCTGGGCAGGAGAAGAGCCTCGCTGGTGTCGGCCAAGGCCAGGAACGTTCTCGCGCCGGCGCTGCGCACCGTGCTGTCGGTGGACTCGGCCCACCCGACGATCTCCGACAGCACCAGGAGGTGCTGTCCGGGATCAGTCGCCAAAATGCGCATGGCATCGGTGGCGGCCTTGAGGGACACATCGTCGCCCCGAGCGGCCAGCAGACGCAGCCGGGTCAGCGCGACCCGGGGATACTTCTGTCCCAGTTGGCCGGCACAGATCTTGCCGACAGCCTTGATCATTTCGGGGCTGGTCGTCTTCTGGTGAGCCCAGTCGTAGAGCTGCTTGCGGACGGCGACGCCTGTCACCGGGTGCAGCGCCATGGTCTCCAGGATCTCGATTGCCAGCTGCTGGTGGGTGCTGCGGCCTGTGCCGATCCAATCGCTCGCCACCGACCGCACTGTTGAGCCGCCCGGCAGCAGGGACAGCTGCACCAAGCAGTCGGCGATGCGTCGCAAGTACCCCGCGGCGATGCCGTCGGGTGCGCTGATCTGCGAAGCCCATTCCAGGAGAACCGGTCTCAGTTGCGGCCGCTGCTGCCACACGTACTTCAGGACCGCAGCAGGCATTCCGTGCTGCTCGGCCTCCAGGGAGAGGCCCTCGTCATCCACTTGGCGGGCGTCAATCGCGTTCAGACGTTGTTCGAGGTCGAGGCCGGCCAGCGCACCGCCAGGCGGCAGCTTGCCTCCGACCTCGGAAAAGAGCCGGTCGGCTGCATCGAGTACGACATCGGCCGGAACCTTCTCCAGAAGCGCGGCGGCCACCAGGAGAGCACGCTCACGCAGGTCCTTGTCGGCGGAGTGCTCATCGAACCAATGCTGCAAGTGGTCCTTCCAGTCGCTGAACTCCTCCTTGACCGCCATCTTGCCGTCGTCCTTGGCCTGGGCGATGAGCCTGGCCAGGCGAGCAGCCTCGGCGGCCGAGGCGCCTGCGGCCAGCAGAGTGTCCAGGGGAGCGCTGTTCAGCCAGTGCGCCCTGCCGGGCGCGAGGTACTGCAGATGAGCCTCGGCGACCTGCGGCGCCGGCGGGCGGACGACGGGCAGGGCGGGGACGGCAGTGAGCGTGCCGGGGCGCCAGGCGCTCGGGTCGGCCAGGATGATCAGGAATGCCGAATGAGCTTCGGCCTCCTTCTGATAGTCCGTGAGCCCGGTGTAGAAGTCCTCGGCAAGCGTCCGGTAGCCCGTCAGATCCAGGACGAAGCCGTGCCCCTCGGTAAAGGGGATCTGCTCTGTGCGGGGCCGGTCCCAGTCCAGGAGCAGCCACAGGATCCGTTTCCGGGGGACCCCCGCGTCGCGCAGCACGCGCAGTGCGGAGGTGCGCCGTCCAGCGCCCGCCTCGGCGCAGACAACAAGGACGGGGCTGCGGCCGTAGGCACGGGTAAGCCGGTCGGCGCCGTCTTTCGCCTGTCCGGATCCGTTCGGGCCGGGGGAATCAACGAAGGCGTGTTCGACCAGGTCCATCTCGGCGTCGCTGATGTGGACCCCGCGCAGGTTTTCCCACCCTCGCACGTACCGGTGGATGTGTTCTGCATAGTCGCCGGCAACCTGTGTCACCTGGGCGTTGCCGGACGCCTCAGCCTGCTGATGCAGCTCCTTCTCGTTGCCTTCCGGGCTCGTCATGACTGCTCCTCAGGGCTGGCGATGTAGTCGCGGCCTACCTGCACCAGCCGTGCTGTGCCGCTGGCTTTGCCCTTTTGCCGCACGCTGTCCTGGTGCCCGTCGCGGGGCGCTCGCATTGCGGCGGGGGCCGGCTGGCGCTGCGGGCCGTCGGCTGCCGCGTCCCTGTTCGTGGCGAGGTAGGGACTGATCACGGCCGGTGCCAGTGTGGGGACGAAGAGCCAGCACGTCTCCTGGAAGTCCGGCTTGCCGTCGACGAGGGCCGTGGCGCGCTGGAAGCTGTGTTCGCCGAGAGACGGGGTGCGGCCGGCGCGCACTGTACGGCGCAAAACCGTGTCGGAGATTGCCGCGGCCAGCGGCACGTGGTGGGCAACGGCGGCGGCCATGGCACTGCGGGCCGCGTCACTGTCGACCAGACGGCAGGCGTCGTTGACGGCGTCACCGCGGTGGTCCGGCGGATCCAGGGGACCAGTGTGCACGCTGGCGCGCAGCCGAATCGGCGGTGCGCTGGCCAGCCGGGTCCGTCCGTGACGCTCAAGGGCCCGGCTCAGGTGGGTCAGGAAGGGATCGACCAGCCGTGCTGCGTGCCGGGCCGGAAGCACGAAGATGGCGCCGTCACCACGGTCCTTGACCGCGTTCTCGAGCATGGTGATCTCGCCGATCATGCACTGCGCGAAGACGGTGGCGAGGATGTCGTCCAGATCGGACCGGGTGGAGGCCATCCTCGCCTCGGGAATCTGGCTGTACTCCTTCATGTCGACCACCAGGAGGGCGTGTTCCTCAGGAACATCGACGGCGTCGTGCGGGTCCTCGGGCGTCATGGACGGCCTTTCGCGGAGAGGGGCTGTGCGGATGCCCCATGCTGGCCGCGTACTGAACGAGACGGTGCCCAGCACTGGGCACCGCGAGAGTGCGGTCGGTCACCTGCACATGTCCGCGTGCGACTGGATCGAGGTGATGTCCCGGACGGCGAGCCCACTGGCAGCCCCGGTGACCAGCCAGCCCTTCTCACGCCACGGTTTCAGCGCACTACCCACGGCGTTGCGGGACGCGCCGATCATCTGTGACAGCTCCTCCTGGGTCAGCCGCACGATGTAGTCCGGGCCCGTCGCAGAGGCTGCATGCAGCAGCCGGCCCAGAGCCGAGGCCAGACGCACCGCAACCGGCGCAGTGGCCATCTCCAGGCGGACCATCTCCGCTTCACGAACCCGCGCGATGGCATGCCGCAGCAGCGCAGTCTGCAGACCATGACGTTCGACAAACGCGAGGAACTCGGGGGCCGGGACGATATGCACCCGGCAGTCCTCGGCGGCGATGACCGAGGCCGTGCGCGGCTGGTCGTCCAGGACAGCCAGTTCGCCGAGCAGCTCTCCGGCGCCGCGCACCGCCAGCAACGCACGCTCTCCATGCGCCCCGGTCAGCGTGACCAAGGTGGAGCCGGAGGCCAGCATGATGACGTGGGTACCGGGATCCCCCTGACGTAACAGGACGCTTCTGGCCGGCCGCATGCGAGCAGGGACGAGGCCGGACAACTCGGACCACAGATGCGGCCCGATGACAGAGATGTGCGGCTGATACATCCCACCCCCGCGTGCAGTAAACATCACAGACGCCGTGATGTTCTCAACCCGTGATGTAGAGGATCAACAGTCCGAATCCGGCCACCACCAAGGCGCTTGCGATGAAGTCGACCGTCCGCTTCACAGCCCGGAACTTTCGCTGCGCCAACAGCGTGAACAGCTCCAGCCGCTCCGTTTCCGCGCGCAGGTGTCCGCTCAAGACCGCCATCGCGCCCGCCGGCAAGCGCACATCCGCTCGACACAGGCCGGACGCTGAGCATGCAAAGACCCGCAGCCTGTTTCCCCGCGGCAGAACCGGACGGATCGCAGTCATACCCATGATCAATGCAGCCCCGAGAAGAACGCCGGAAACCGCCAAAACGGCCGTAACCAACCGCTCAGACCTAGGCACAGCCGCCAGCACCGCCGCGTCCACAGCAAGCAGACCACCTGCCACGCCACACAACGCTGTCGCCTTCGTATCCGCCCGCTGTACCTCCGTGAACATCGCCATGGCCTCATCCCGCAGCCGCTGCAGGCAGTCGGCTGCCGTGTGACTGGTATCGGTCTCAGGCATATCGATCCCCCATGTCCTGCGTACTGGTTCGTCTGTGCCTGTCCACGGTGCACCGGACGTGTCAGCGCTGCCGCCCACTGAAGGGCACCGCACCCCCCGGCCTCGTCACAGTCGTCGCGCCCCACTTCTGCGCGGCAGCAGTGCTCACTGGGGTTGCCGCTGCAGTCAAGGTGGCCGTCGATCGCCACCCGGTGACTTCCGCCCCGAGCAAGCTTTCACACCGGGGCTTGACAGGCGAGCCCGGCTTGCCCAGACCCCCCTGCGAGCACAGCGGGCGCTGGTACCTGGCGGTCGGAGAGGCCCACGATGCGCGACCGCTTTCCGGGACCACTTGGAGGTTCGTAGACATGCACCAGACCTGATCCCGCCATCCCCACCGGCAAGCCTGGGAGGCCTCCGCGTTGCCCGTTCGTCGGCGGTCTTCCGGTGATGGCGGTGCACCTGAGCGGCTTCGAGGCCGAGTACGGCGACGAACTGTGGCTACGCGACGTCTAGTACGCGACCTGGAAGATTCTGCACGTCCACCGCAGCCGTGGAACCTGGTAAAGCAGCAAGAGTTCGTCCGCGCATGGCAGCACGCCCCCTCCAGCCAGCTTCATTGCGCGGGGAACGACTGCCCTACGGCCGGGTGCGCGGTAGCCAGGGGAACGCAACTGCTCTGCCCGAGCCAGGCGGAGAAGCGTGCTCGACCAGGCACAGGGCCTCCCCTGCCCATCAGGCAGAAAGAGCCGACGCCGGCAACAGCGGCTGTCTGGCCTGAAGGGGGACACTGCCCTATCAGGGTCTTGTGGTGGGCGGCGCGGTACGGACTACGGCGCGGTGAGAATAGAACGCGGGCAACGATTCTATCCGAGCCACGCACAGGCGATTGGTGCCTGTCATCGGCCGGGATGGTCGAACATTGAAGAGCTACACGGGGCCAAGCTCCGTCGAGAAGAGGGGCCGCAGTGAACCATCCGAAGACGAACCTTGAACACTGGGCGCTGTACCGGGCCGGGCTCTCGGGCCTGCGGACCCACGACTTCACGCTGGGGCTGGGAGAGGATCACGACGACTCCTACGACGTGACGTTCGTGGTCCCCGCCGACCTCGAGTGGCAGATAGCCAAGCTGATCATGTATCTGCTCAGCAACCAGCCGGTGAAGGAAGCCTGGCCCCTGCGGATGTCGAAGAGTGAGGGGTCCGTACGTATCACCACGATCTACCCGAGCTACCTCGGAGATCCAAACGGAAAACGAGAGTACTGGTGCTCGGTGCGAAGCCGGCACCAGAGAAGAGACAGGATAACCGGGTGACGCCCCGAAGGCGCCGGTGGCGGATCTTCGAGTCCTTGATGGTGCTCACTGCCAACAGCGGATGCTGTGTCTACTGTGGTCGTAGGTCACAGACGATGGATCACGTGATCCCGTTGGCCAGGGGTGGGGCAGACGATCTGTCCAACCTCGTGCCGGCCTGCCACGCTTGCAATAACAGCAAAAACGACAAAACGCCTGCTGAGTGGTGGACGGCCCGATGGCTAAAAGGGTCTTGGCGAGGCAAGGGGACGCCACGTAAGGGCGGTTGGTCACTCGGCCTCGAAGACGTAGGGCTGCGCGAGCTATATCTACAGTCACACGAACAGACGTTGGCCATCCTCGATTGCATAGACGACGTGCTGGCCGAGATCGGAGACGAGACACGGGCAAGCTGGTTCCTGTGGAACCTTCCGTTTGGATACCCAGACGGCTTCTTTTCCGTGGACATTTACCGTGGATGGAGCACGTCTAAGATAGAGCAAGGTGAGTCTGACGGGTGGCCTGATTCGAGGCCAGCGCACCTGCGGAAGAAATGAAGAACAGGAAGGCTGCAGCCGCTGGAACGCCTGCTGCGCCTTCCCTCGGCCTTCCCTTTCGCCATACGCGGGGCCGCCGGGGCGGCAGGCGCTGTCTAACGAGCTCGTGCACGGTTAGCGGTGAGACGTCGAGCTCGGATCGGCAATCATGGCTGTGTGGTGGGCTGACGCGCACAGTGATCATCAGCGACCGGAAGATCACGGGCCTGTCAGCCGCTGTGATCGCCGAACTCGTGGCTGAGGTAGGACCGTTGTGGCATGAACGGCACCAGGCCAGGCTTGCATCCAGGCCGCGGAAGCGTGCCGTGGGCGCCGGTGCGAAGCACCGCATGGTCTTCATCGACCGGCTCCTGGCCACGCTCGTGCACCTTCGCCACGGGGTCACTCATGACGTGCTGGCCTGCTGGTTCGGCGTGGACCGCTCTACCGTCACCCGGGCCATCGGCGAAGTGCGGCCCCTGCTCGCGGAGCGAGGATGCACCATCAACCCCGGCATGCGGCTGCGAACCCTGGCCGAGGTCGTCGACCATCTCGGCCAGGCCGGGAAGACCGGCATCATCGACGGCACCGAGATCCGTGTCCGCCGCCCGGCCGTCGGCCGCAAGGACCGGGACAGGTTCATCTCCGGCAAGAACAAGCAGAACGCTGTGAAGGCCATGGTGTTCACCGACGGGGACGGGCGGCTGCTGTTCTGCAGCCCGACCAAGCCCGGCAGCTGCGCGGACATCACCCACGCCCGCGAGTTAGGGCTGGTCAAGCTCCTGGCCGACGGTCCACCAGTCGAGATCCTTGCCGATGCCGGCTACCAAGGACTCGGAGCACAGACCGGCGGACGCGTCGTGACGCCACCGCACCGCAAGTTCAAGAAGAATGCCCCGGACTGGTACGAGGAAATGCACGAGCGCCAGCGCAAGGCACACTCCTCCCGACGCATCCGGGTCGAGCACGGAATCGCCCACCTGAAAAACTGGCGGGCGCTGGCCCGTCACCTCGGCCGCCGCGAGCACATGGACGACACCGTCCAAGCCATCGCCGGCCTGCTGTCCCAGCAGCAGACCGCAGACCTGATCCTGGCTCGGCAGACGTGAGCACCGAGGCCCCACCGACGCCTTCGAGGCCTCACCGCTAACCGTGCACGAGCTCGTAAGGGCTGTCCCGTAACTGCTGGTCACGGAGCTGCCCAGGCTGCGGAAACTGCGTAGCTCCTGAGTTGGCGGTGCCGGTATCGTCCGGTCTCTCGACCCGCCATACCAGCGTCCTACGTTCAGAGAGCGATGCACATGACCAGCCAGCAAGCAACGACGACCCTGTGGCGCCCCACCGGCCCCAAGGAGCTGGATCTGGTTCGGGAGCTGAATTGGCGTGCGTGGCCGCCCCGGCTGCCCGAGCAGCCGATCTTCTACCCGGTCCTGAACGAGGACTACGCGATCAGGATCGCCCGGGACTGGAACGTGAAGCACGACGGCGCAGGCTTCGTCACTCGTTTTGAGGTCGAGTCGGAGTTCTTGAGCCGGTATCCCGTCCAGCAGGCCGGCGGGCAGACGATCCTCGAGCTCTGGGTTCCGGCCGAGGAGCTGGACGACTTTAACGCCCACATCGTCGGCGAGATCCAGGTGGTCCACGAGTTTCGCTGAGGCGGGGCGGGATGCTGGGGCGGCACGCCGGACCGGTGGGATGATCCCGGCGTGGCTGGTGTGATCACGGCGTCGGAGTCGTCCTGGATAGCCCCCTTCACCGGGCTGAGCCCGCGTGCCTTCGGGAAGCTGGTGACCGTGCTGCGGCGCGAGGGTGCGGACGCGGTCCGCAAGGGTCGACCGTGGGGCCTGTCCTTGGAGGACCGGGCGCTGCTGGTCGCGGCGTACTGGCGCACCAACTTGACGATGCGCCAGCTCGCGCCGCTGTTCGGGGTGTCGAAGTCCGCGGCGGACCGTGTGATCGACCATCTCGGTCCCATGCTCGCGCTTCAGCCCCGCAAGCGGTTCGCCAAGGACGCCGTGCTCATCGTGGACGGCACCCTGGTGCCCACTCGCGACCACACCGTCGCCGAGCAGTCGAAGAACTACCGCTACTCCACGAACCACCAGGTCGTCATCGACGCTGACACCCGGCTCGTCGTCGTGGTCGGCCGACCGCTTCCCGGCAACCGCAATGACTGCAAAGCCTGGGAGGAGTCCGGGGCCAAGGCCGCCGTCGGCAACACCATGACGATCGCCGACGGCGGCTACCCGGGCACTGGCCTCGTGATGCCTCACCGCCGCCGCAAGGGAGAGGAACTGCCCGACTGGAAGCAAGCACACAACAAGTCCCACACGCAGGTCCGGGCCCGCGTCGAGCACGCATTCGCCCGTATGAAGACCTGGAAGATCCTCCGCGACTGCCAACTCAAAGGCGACGGAGTCCACCACGCCATGCGCGGCATCGCTCGCCTGCACAACCTCGCTCTCGCCGGATAAACGAGCGGGACACGCGGCGGCCGAGCACGTCCAAGGTGATCCAAAGATTATTTACGGGACAGCCCTTAACAAAATGATCTTCGAGGTGGTTGGATCGCTCTGGGACTGTGGATCCGGGCGTGCCGCCGCTACTGCCGAGGGTGGAGCGTCGAGCGCGCCGTCCCGGGCGGAAGCGGCATCCGGACCGGCTGGTGTTCCAGGGCATCCTGTCCGCGCGGTACACCGGCATTCAGCGGGAACACCTGTCAGAGGAGCTCGGTTTCGGGTCCGGCATGACGTGCTGGCGCCGGCGCCGGCGCCGAGCCGGAACGAGGCCGGGGTCTGGCAGCGGCTGCACGAGGTGCGGTTGGCCGAGCTGAATGCCGCCGCCCGCCTTGACTGGTCAGCGAAAGTATTGCCGGGTCCCCCTCGGCTCCACCTTCGACATCACAGCAGGCCGCCCTGCGCAGGGCGGCCGCCCATGTCCTGCACACGCCGGCGGGCAGCGGCGGCAGCCTGGATCTCCGCCGTTTTGCCGCCTACGCCTTGAGCGCGGCGACCTCCCGCATCCGTGGCGCCATGTCCCGTACCGCTCGCACCTTCGCATGCGGGGCCAGGCGCCTGCGCATGGTCGCGAAATGGTCGTCACCGAGGGCGGACGAGACATGTTCGTACTCGCCGAGGAAGCGTGTCCACGAGTCGCATGCGGCGTCGAGGTGCCCATGTTCGAGCCGCCGCTGCGCCAGCAGCCCGTACGCGTGGACGCGGCCCTGCGTTCCTGCGCCGGCTGGACTTTGATGGACTGCTTGAGCCCCCTCCAGTCCTCGAGGTCGCTGCCTGCAGCGCGGTGCACTTGCTGCGCCGAATCGCGGGCACCGAGGACCCCCGCGTCTCTCAGGCATTGGCCCGCTGGATGAAGATGTGGGAAGGCGAGGACACCTCACTGCTGGCACGTCGAACGCCCCGCGAGAGGCTGCGGGGCGTTCGTTGGGCGAGCAGGGGGGTGGTTCTGGCATCGCCGTGATTTCGGTGACGAAGGGGCCCGGGGGCCGGTTACGGGTGCTGTGAGGCGGTGCTGGTGCTGGTCGGGCGAGGAGTGATCAGGTGTTCTCGGAAGGGCGGGGAGCTGTGCCCCAGGTGAAGGTCAAGCACGGTGATGCCCTGGCGTCCGGTGAGTACGCCCTCGGGGCGGTGGGTGGCTGATGGCCGGCCGCTGGATGGACTTGGGCATGTTCAACGCCCGGGGCGTGGCGGGCGCGGACGCGCTCGGTATCGCCATCGAGTAGATGGTGACCGGCATCGCCTCGCCCGTCGACAGCGAGCGCGGGCTCGCGGCCCGCCTGAACTATTTGACCAGGACGGATGCCGGGTACGAGGTGATGGACCGCGCGGGCATCCACGTCTCCCCGCGCACCCTCATGGCCTGGCTCGCGGAGGAGCGGATCCCGAACAAGGCCAACGGGTCCCGCCTGGATTCCGCGTACTGGGACCTGCGCCGCCGCAACGTCGCAGCCGACCTCAAGAAGCGGCTCAACAACCTAGGGCCGCGGAACCCGTGTCGAGATAAACCCCGTCGACCAGACCCGCGTCGACGGTCGGCACCAGCGGGACCTGTCCAGCCGCAGCATCAACGTCCGAGGCGTCTGGGACCGCGCCGTCGACGCCTTGGCTCTGCTCATGAGTTGTGGCTCTGGTCCAACTTCTGTGGTCTGCCTACTCACTGTGATCGTTGGCCTTGGTGATAGGTCTCGCGAGATCGTCTAGAAACTGCCGGTGCCGAGTGCGTTCGGCCTGATGGTTCTGACTGTGCGCGAGGTACTGCTCAGGCTGGAAGAGCTGCTCTTCCTGGCGGATCCGGGGATCAGGGTGGAGTCGGTGGAGGACGATGGCGAGGTAATCCGAGTTGGTGCCAGATGCCGGGCGGCCGGGGCTCGGTGCCCAGGCTGCGGAAGCTGGTCGAGGAGGGTGCACGGCTCTTACCTGCGGTTTCCCGCTGACCTCCCCTTGGCAGGACGGCAGGTGGTTCTGCGGCTTCGTGTCCGGCGCTTCACGTGCGAAGACATCTCCTGCGGACGGCGGACGTTCGTCGAGCAGGTTGCCGGCCTGACCCGGCGGTACAGCCAGCGGACCGAACGAATGCGGTCGGTGCTGGCCGAGGTCGGCCTCGCCTTGGCCGGTCGCGCCGGTGCCCGGCTGACCGATGTCTTCGGGGCAAGGGTCAGCCGGAACACGGTCCTGCGGCTGGTCAGCGCTCTCCCGGAGCCCCAGCCACAGGTCCCGCGTGTGGTCGGCGTCGACGAGTACGCGATGCGAAAAGGCCGTGTCTACGGGACCGTCCTGGTCGACGTCGAGACCCGCAGGCCGGTTGACCTCTTGCCGGATCGCGAGGCAGGCACTGTCGCGGCCTGGCTGGCCGATCACCCGGGGATTGAGGTCGTCTGCCGCGACCGCGCCCCGTTCTTCGCCGAGGGTGCCAGGATCGGGGCACCCGCCGCGGTCCAGGTCGCCGACCGATTCCACCTCTGGCGCAACCTCGGCGAAGCGGGCTTTAGCCTGTTGCGGAAGCGAGTCCTCCTTGCCTGACTGCAGCTCTGTGACGCGACGAGCAGGTCCGCTCAGCTGATCGCAAACGGCACGGAATCCAGGCTCAGCTTGCTCCGGCATGAGTCGACGGCCCGCGTGACCCAGGCGGTCACGGCGTCGCGATCTGCCGCGATCGCGTGAAGCTCACGCGCCTTCTCCTGAGCATTGACCTCCCACGGGACCAGGGCGTCCTCTCGAAGGACTCGTTCGAAGTAATCGCGGGCCGAGTCCGCATCCCCAACCAGGGCGGCTGCGATCCCAGAGTCGAAGCTGTCCCAGAGAAATCCCCGGCGCACCGGCCTGGACGTCAGGTATCGAGCGGCATCCGGCAGACCCGCAAACTTCTCCCTGAGCGCGGTCACGTTCGCAGCCGCCTGCCGACTGAGTTCAAGCGCCAGCGACGTGAACTGGTCCTCGTTGCGAAACAGCTCGGAGCCGACCCGGGCTGCATCCACGTGGAAGGCCAGATGGTCCACGTCGTGCCACAGCCACATCGCACCGACGTACAGACCACTGCCGGCAATCCGCGACGGCGTGAACTCCACAACCCCGAGCCACCACCCGTGATCATCAATCCATAGCCGCGACCGCCCGCGACGGGCCAGGCCGAGCGGCTTCAAGGACTCCCGCGCCGCCGAGGTGATGATCCGGAGCACCGGACTGCGATCTGCCATGACGGCATTATCAGCTGGCCCACCGACACACCATCGGTGGTGGCGGTCCGCTATTCATGAACCATGACCAGCCTCACCGTTGACCAACACGGCCTCGTCCCTCCGGGCCTATGCCCGAACTGTCATCTCCACAGCGGCTTTGCGGTCCCCGAACAGGGCTTCAACTCCTTCATCTGGCCGCATCCTCAGCTCGAGCACCCGTCTGTCGAGCACCAAATCAAATACGGGATGCACACCTGGCTGCGGCAGATTCCCGCCATCTGCCACCACTGCCACAAGACCACGGTCCTACATCAGCTGATCCGCTCCACGAAGACGGGAAGACCGGCGAGGTGCTCCGGGTGATGCAGGTCTGGCCGGAGCGGCAGTCGCGCGAGTTGCCTGTCTCCGCACCGAACGCGATGCGTGAGCTGTTCGCGGAGGGCGCGCGAGCGGAGGCTGCTGAGGCATACAGGGCGGCAGGGGCAATGTATCGAGCCGCCGTCGAGGAACTCTGCAAGAACCTCGGCGCCGAAGGCAATGGCCTCTTCAACAAGATCAACGATCTGGCTAACCGGGGCGTCACCCGCGAGATCGTGGATGACCTCCACGAGGCCCGATTGCTTGGCAACTGGAGCCTGCACGACGGCTTGGAGTTCTCCGCCGAGGAGGTTGCCGACGTCGCCAACCTGATTGTCGAGGCTGTCCACATCCTCTACGTACAGTCCGAGGAACGACGAGCGATGCGCGAGGCTCGCAAGGCGCGGCGCGACGCCTTCGCTGCCGGGAGCCCGTAGCCGATCCGGTCAGATACCGAGAGCCAAGATCTCTTAGCAACGGTCAAGATCGCTTGTCAAAAGACAACCTCGACCCACCGCCGCTCCGGGAGCTGCGCCAGCAGTCGGGGTGCCGGTATGAACGCTGTCATCAGCCGCAACCGGCAGTGCGGAGCTGCGTGTGGGTGAGTACGGGGCCGGGCGGCTGCGGTGAGTGAGGTGGAAGAACCGCAGTTTACAACCGCCGCCCATCCTTGGAATCCTTGGGTTACCAAGCCTTGTGGGGAAGTCCTTGGATCGCTAACCTGACGGTATGACAGAAACCACGCAGGCCACCCTCTGCTACTGCGGATGCCGAACCACGATCGGATACGGCCGCACCTTCGCCGCCGGTCACGACAAGATCGCCGAAGCGGCCTACATGGCCGTCCACCACAACGGCTCCGTCGCAGAACTCCTCATCAGCCAGGGCTACGGGCCCGACAACCCCGTCACTGACGCCGCCGTCGCAACCGGCAAGTGGAAGAAGTGCGAGCACTGCGACTACAAGGGCGCCCCCGAGAGCATCCGCAACCACATGGTCAAGGTCCAGAAGGCCGAGACCAACCAGCGAGAATCACTGGAGAAGTCCCTCCGCGCCCTTGGCGGCACGTGGGACCCGAGCCGCGGTATGCAGACCCTGCGGGATGCCGGATACCACCCCTCCGAGAAGTACATCCGCGAGGTGTACCGGCGGTTGGCCGACGAGGGACTGCTGGAGAAGATCGACGAGCACCGGGCCATCTACTTCGTCACCGAGCAGTGAGGACCACGACCATGAGCGACGGCCTGAGCCCTGAGGTCAACACCTACCCGCCCGAACTGCTGAACGCCATCGGCGACCTCCTCGCCACCGCGCACCGCCAGCAGATCGGCGTTGCTTTCGAACCAGACGGCGACGGGTGGCGCCTCCACTACCTCGTCGATGACTGGCCGGCTGTTGAAGAGTACGAGCTCTCGGCGGGCCCGCTCTCCGATGCCTACGACCTTCAGGTTGCAGCGTCTGCTGCCCTGCGCCCACTGGTAAAGATGGGCCACTCTTTGGCTCAGCACTTCAACCGGCAGCAGAGCATCGACAAGGCTTGACTCGCACAGCGCGACGC